>CAJOPP010000207.1 GCA_905236365.1 uncultured Lachnospiraceae bacterium | reverse complement strand
GCGGAGAGCTTTATCCCGAGATTGCGCCAAACAGTGTTGCGAATTTTGTGGAACTGGCAAACAGCGGGTTCTATGATGGAGTGATTTTTCACCGTGTTATTCCCGGATTTATGATCCAGGGTGGTGATCCGACGGGGACAGGTATGGGAGGACCCGGATACAGGATAGCTGGTGAGTTTGCAGCAAATGGATTTGCAAATCCTCTGAAGCATACCCGGGGTGTGCTCTCCATGGCACGTAGCATGATGCCGGATTCTGCCGGTTCCCAGTTTTTTATCATGGTTGCAGATGCAGAGTACCTGGATGGAGAATATGCGGCTTTTGGACATGTAACAGACGGTTTGGATTTGGTTTTGCAGATTGCAAAGGATGCAGAACCGATTGATGGTAATGGAACGATTCCAAAAGAGAAACAGCCGGTCATCACAAGTATTGTAATTACAGATTAGAGAGAAATGGGAAGAACGATGGAAGAACAGAAGAATAATATAAAAGAAAATATTGATGCAAATAATCCGGAAATTATTTCTTTACAAGACTTTTTTGGAGAAGATGTGCAGGAAGAGGCGGATTTTATAGGTGAACGGTTGGGATTAGACCCGGAACTTGTGCAAAAGGCATTAGATGGTTCGGAAGCATTTATGGAGATTGCAGCAGGAAATCCTGAGTATATTGTGGAAGAAATAGATGAAGAAGGACTTCCTGTAAAGGCCATATCGGGCGATAAACTGATGGCCTATGTCAGTGAGCAGACGGGAATTGATTTGGAAACACTGGATCAGATTTATGACTGCGAAGTGGATTATTTTGAACAGTTTGGGTTGGTGGATTGAGATATCTGCTGAATACGGACTATCATAAAAACATTATGGGATACTTGCAATTATAGGGGTTTTATGCTAATATCAATCTATCTGTAAAAGCTGAGAAAGAGACGGAACAGATAAGGACATGACAGGAAGAAGCGGTCAGCGACTGAGAGCTGCTTACATGACACCGTCTGGAAAGAACACTCTGGAGCTGGTTTGTTGAAAAATATGTGGGTTCACATTTATGTTTGTGGGAGTGTGGTCACATAAAAGTAGGGAAACACGTTGCACGCGTTAAGTGTTTGAGAGGATGTCCGGAGAGGATGTCAATATGGGTGGTACCGCGGAGTCAATTGATTCGTCCCAGAGCTGTTTGGCTTTGGGACTTTTTATATTGTCGGATAACAATGGCAATATGTAAAGGATAGATTTTTGTTCAAGAAGTTAAAAATATAATAGGAGGTAAGAAAATGCAGATTACAGATGAAACCATTGAATACGTTGGGATTCTTGCAAAGCTGGAACTTTCTGATGAGGAAAAGGAGCAGGCGAAAAAGGATATGTCCAACATGTTAGAGTATGTGGGAAAATTAAATGAGTTAAATACAGAAGGGGTAGATCCCATGAGCCATACTTTTTCTGTGCATAACGTATTTAGGGAAGATGTTGTGACCAACGGAGATGACAGAGAAAATATGTTAGCAAATGCTCCGGAGAAAAAAGATGGTGCATATAAGGTTCCTAGGACATTCGATTAAAGTAGGGAGCTATTCGTGATTTGTTTGGTCAAATGGATCAGTTAATCAATGGTTGTTACAAATAAAAAATTTAACAAAGTTTTATGGATTGCGCAAAGGTAATGTAAAGTGATTCATGGTAAAATTAACAGCAGATATTCGGAAAGGAGATTAAGATGGATTTGAATATAACTGCCGTGGAACTCGGTAAGAAGATAAAGAACAAAGAGATATCCGTAGTGGAAGCAACAACTGCATTTTTGGATAGTATTGAAAAAAAGGAAAAAGATATAAATGCATTTGTTACGGTTGACCGGGAAGGTGCACTGAAAAGGGCTGAAGAGGTACAGAAGCTGATTGATGATGGAATATTGACGGGGCCTTTGGCAGGAGTTCCGGTTGCCATTAAAGACAATATGTGTATTGACGGAATGCTTACGACCTGCTCTTCTAAGATTTTAAGTAATTTTAAACCTACTTATACGGCAACGGCAGTAGAAAAATTAGAGACAGCTGGAGCGGTTATTGTTGGTAAGACGAACATGGATGAGTTTGCCATGGGTTCTACGACAGAAACTTCTTATTACGGTGAGACGAAGAACCCTTGGGATTTGAACAGAGTGCCGGGAGGTTCTTCCGGTGGTTCGGCAGCAGCGGTTGCAGCAGAAGAAGTTCCTTATGCCTTGGGCTCCGATACTGGTGGAAGCATTCGTCAGCCGGCAGGATTCTGTGGGGTAACGGGTATCAAACCAACCTATGGAAGAGTATCCCGTTATGGGTTGATTGCCTATGGTTCTTCTCTTGATCAGATTGGGCCACTTGCAAAGGATGTGACGGATTGTGCAACTATTTTGGAGATAATCTGTGGAAAGGATGATAAAGATTCCACTTCTGTGAAAGAGACGGAAGATGATTTTACCAGTGCACTAGTAGATGATGTGAAGGGAATGAAGATTGGTATTCCGAAGGATTATTTTGGGGAAGGTCTGGAAGCAGAAGTAAAAGAAAGCGTAATGTCTGCTGCAAAAGCCTTAGAAGCAAAAGGTGCGATAGTGGAAGAATTTGATCTGAGTCTGGTAGAGTATGCAATCCCGGCATATTATATCATTGCATCTGCAGAGGCTAGTTCAAATCTTGAGCGCTTTGATGGTGTGAAATATGGATATCGTACCGGGGAATACAGCGATCTTCATAACATGTATAAGAAGACCCGTTCCGAAGGATTTGGAGCAGAGGTAAAGCGACGAATCATGTTAGGTTCCTTTGTTCTTTCTTCCGGTTACTTTGATGCTTATTACATGAAAGCCTTGCGGACAAAGGCACTAATAAAGCAGGCATTTGACAAAGCCTTTGAAAAGTATGATGTGATTTTAGGACCGGTTGCACCGACAACTGCACTGAAACTTGGAGAGTCACTTAGTGATCCAATCAAGATGTATTTGGGAGATATTTATACGGTATCTGTAAATCTGGCAGGACTTCCGGGAATATCCCTTCCATGCGGATATGACAACAAAGGACTTCCGATTGGTTTACAGCTGTTAGGCAAGCATTTTGATGAGAAGAGCATTATACGTGCCGCATACGCATTTGAGCAGACAAGAGAATATAAACGTCCTGCATTTGCAGTGGAAAGGGGGCTATAAAATGAGTAAGGTATATGAAACTGTTATCGGTTTGGAAGTGCATGTGGAATTGGCGACAAAGACCAAAATATTTTGTGGATGTTCTACGGCATTTGGTGGGGCACCGAATACTCATACTTGTCCGGTGTGTACCGGTATGCCGGGGTCCCTTCCGGTTTTAAACAAAGAAGTTGTTAATAAGGCGATTGCAGTCGGTCTTGCCACCAATTGTACAATCACGCAGAATTGTAAATTTGACCGTAAAAATTATTTTTATCCGGATAATCCGCAGAACTATCAGATTTCCCAGCTGTATTATCCAATTTGCCGGAATGGTAAAGTGGAGATTGAGGTAGAAGGTAAGAAGAAATGGATCGGTATTCATGAGATTCATATGGAGGAGGATGCCGGAAAACTGATTCATGATCCGTATACAGATAGTTCACTGGTAGACTTTAATCGTTCCGGTGTACCTTTGATCGAAATCGTATCGGAGCCTGACATGCGTTCTGCAGAGGAGGTTATTGCTTATCTGGATAAATTGAGAACAACGATTCAATATCTGGGAGCGTCTGATTGTAAGTTAAATGAAGGTTCGATGCGTGCAGATGTCAATTTGTCTATTCGCGAAGTTGGTGCTACGGATTATGGCACTCGTACAGAGATGAAGAATCTGAATTCTTTTAAAGCAATAGCAAGGGCAATTGAAAATGAAAGAGAGCGTCAGATTGATCTGCTGGAAGCTGGTGAAGAGGTCATTCAGGAGACGAGAAGATGGGATGATGCCAAGGAGTATTCCTATGCGATGCGTTCTAAGGAAGATGCACAGGATTATCGTTATTTCCCGGATCCGGATCTGGTGCCAATCATTATCAGTGATGAATGGTTAGAGGAGGTTCGGGAGAAACAACCGGAATTTCGGGAAGAGAAAAAAGCACGATATCAGGAAGAGTATGGTCTTCCGGAATATGATGCAGATATTCTGACCGGAACCAAGAAGCTGGCGGATATCTTTGAAGAGACCATTGCGTTAGATGCGAATCCCAAAAAGGTTTCTAACTGGTTAATGGTGGAGACAATGCGTTTGCTGAAAGAGAAGGAGATGGATGCAGAGGATCTTACATTTTCAGCAGTGAATCTTGCAAAATTGATCAAGCTTACAGATTCTCAGGCAATCAATTCTACTGTGGCAAAGGAAGTATTTGAAAAAATCTTTGATGAGAACATTGATCCGGACAAGTATGTAGAAGAAAAAGGCTTGAAGACAGTCAATGATGAAGGGGCTCTTCGAGCAACCATTGAAAAAGTAATTGCAGAAAATCCGCAGTCAGTAGATGATTATCGAAACGGTAAAGAAAAGGCAATTGGCTTCTTAGTGGGACAGACGATGAAAGCAATGAAGGGTAAAGCAAATCCGGGAATGGTAAATCAGATCTTGAAGGAGTTACTATAATTTCAAAAGAAGCAGATATTTCCTGTGATTGGAATGTGCGTTAGCACCGTGCCTGCTGCGTATCTGTTCAGCTTTGCTGAATGGATACAAGTATATTTGGATATTGGATGCGTATTGGAGAGTAATTTTTATTATGAAAAAAAATACAGATGATGTTATAAAGAAATTATTTGGGGAAGATGTAATTGAGATTGATACATCTGTCACTTCGAAGAACGATAACGGTCAGGAAGAACAAAAAAATAATAGTAGTGGAAATAAGCATACGGATTCCCAAAGTGATACTGTAAGAAATGCGCAAAGAGAAAATGACACCAAAGAAGAAAAACGAAATCAAAAGGATGCCAGGACTGAAACAAGGAAAAGCAGTCATCCGAAAAAGAATGGGAGTGTAGAAGATTCACAAGAAGCTATCAGGAAAGAAAAAGTTAGCGATAAGAAATCCCGTTGGAAAAAGCATGGAATACGAATTGGAATTGCACTGTGCATTTTGACAGGGATGTATCTTACATTTGTTTATTCCGATATTCCTTTTATTGCAAAATGGCGTACCATATACATTGAAACGGCCATGACGACGAACAGCCATCAATGGCTTGCTACATTGTTCTTTCCACAAAGTGTCATCGATGAAGTGATGGAGACCCGTAGAAAGAGTTTTGAAGCACAGGCAGATGTTGCCAGCTCATGGGAGAATATCGAGAAAGAAACCGATACAGACAGAGATACATTTTATACTAAATATTGGGAGTTGGACACCGTATCATTTCGTAAATATCTCGAAGAGCATCCCGGACAGATTCTGGATGGGTATAATGATATTCTGATTAAGGACTTAGACAAAGAGTTAGGATTAAAAACAGCAGCGGGTGATGATGTTTTAGTTGTTGATACAGCGAATAATCTGCTAATCATCGGAGTAAAAGGGAATGGTTATCAGGGTAAACTTGCAATCGTTAAAGATCCTTCCCAGATTACTTTTGGCAAATCGTCTGCTCTTGGCTCCTTTGGGCAGGAGATTGATTCTTTTTGTGAAAGTTATGACGCAATTTTAGGTATCAATGCCAGTGGATTCAAAGATGTGGATGGCGTGGGTACAGGCGGAGAAGTGAATGGATGTCTTGTGATTGATGGTGTAGATTACGGAAGTCATTATAAAGATGCAGCTTGGAAATTTTTTGGCTTCAAGGATGATAATCGTTTATACATCACAAATTATAGTAATGGTATTGAGAAAGAATACCGGTGGGGAATGGAGTTTTTCCCTGCACTTATTGTTGACGGTAAGAATGTTGTTGATGGAACTTATGGGATGGGAATCCAGCCGCGGTCAGCATTTGGACAGACCAAAAATGGAGATGTTCTTATGCTTGTTGTGGACGGCAGACAAACACACAGTCTTGGATGCACAGTAGATGATTGCAGTAAAATTTTGCTTCGTTATCATACATATCAGGCCATGAATTTGGATGGTGGAAGTTCTTCGGTCATGTATTATGATGGAGAATTTATTACATCTTCTTCCAGCGTGACGGGAAGAGGACGTTATATGCCGGATGCTTTTCTGGTAACGAAGGGATCGGAAGAGACAGTGATTGATGCGAAGCCGGCAACGGCAAAGGAGTAAAAGGATTTGTAAACAGCATGGTTGAATAGATACAGAAATTGTATAAATTGAATCAATATTAAGAGAACTTAGTGCCCTGCAGCCTGTTGCGGGGTACTTGACGTTTTATCAGACTACGTATTTTAGAATGTTACAAAGTCGTTTTGCAACTTTAGATTCTTTGATATACTTTCATAGCATATTATGCTAAAATAACTACTATGAATGATAAAGATGTAATCCATTCGAAAACAGAGATGTATGACGTTGATGATAGAACATAGAATTGCAAAATAAGCGGGGTTATTTTGCACAAATAATCATTTATCCAGACTCTTTTTTCGACTATAATAAGGACATCAAACAAAGAGATGTCAATGGCAATCGGAAAGAAAAGAGATTGGATTAGGTATGAGGGAGGAGCAATCATGGTTTATGTTATTATCATTGTACTTGCGATACTGTGCATAGCATCCTATTTTTTCGTTCCAACAGGAGTGTTTGCCATCTTCATTGGTGTTTGGCTGATCTGGTCTATTTATGCATTAGCAGTGGTCAATCGGAATGGCATGGAAGAGGAGTCGGTCTTTTCAAGAATGAAAAAAAATGACAAAGCACATGTATTTAGTAAGTACATTAGCAATTTTTCAACACAATATAATTGGTTATGCGAACGAAGTGTTATTTTACAGGAATTTTCACCGCAGTATTTTGATCTGGCAGAGAATTTGCAAAATGCAATGAATGCAAATTTTGAAAAGGCGAATACCTATATGAAGGCATGTGATTATCACAATGATTTTAGCAAGCAGGAGTATCGGAATAAAGTAGAAGCTTTATATCAAAGTAATTGTCAGATTATAGAGCGTATCAATGCATTGATCGGTCAGCTGGCTGAGCTTGAGAATTCGGCAGACGAAGTAAATATAGAACGGGTAGATGATATTATTGCATCGTTACAGGAAATTACCGGAAGGTGATCCAATGAAAGTGATTTTTGGAGATTGAATGATATAAAAGGAGGAGATACAAATGAAATCAAAAAAAAGTATAGGAATCAGTTTAGTCATTGTTTTTTTTATCGTCATGATCGTGTTACTGATTTCAAAGGTAATTGGTGGAACGGAGAAGGATGGTTCATCAGGAGCATCCTTAGATAAGCTGATTAAGCATGTAGATTATGACGAAAAGACACCTGTAAAAGGAAGCGTGGATTTATCAGATTCTTCTTTGTATGATGAACTTCCGGAAATTGACAAATATCCATTAACGTTAGAGGACAAGAGTGGTGATATTCAAATTGAGATTTTTTCATCTCCGGAAAAAGCAGGCGATGGACCGGATTCATGGTTGATCGATATGGCGAAGGATTTCAATGAAAGTCAGGAAACTATTGATGGAAAAGTAATATCGGTTTCAGTTCGAAATATCAGTTCCGGACTTGCTGCTGATTATATTATTTCCGGTAAGTATGTTCCCACTGGATTTACTCCGTCGAGTGAATTGTGGGGAGCCTATGTGGATGTGCAGGGCGTAAAGTTGGATGTAGTCGATGACTGTCTGGTAGGGAATGTAGCAGGATTTTTGGTTTCAAAGAACTCGAATTATAAAGATTACAAAGAAGTGATCACGGCAGTACAGAATGGAGAAATCAATATTGGTTATACGAATCCACAGGTCAGTACAACCGGTATGAATCTTTTGGTGACAATCTTAAGTGAATACGGAAATGGTGATTTGCAAAGTGATGAGGCTGTTCAGGCATTTTCTTCTTTCCAGAGAAATATCCCGTATGTTGCAACGAACACGATACAGATGAGAGATAGTAGTGCTAACGGTTCTCTGGATGGTATGACGTTAGAGTATCAGTCTTATATACAGGATAAGGAGTTGCAGTCGTCATATGACTTTATTCCGTTTGGTGTCAGACATGATAATCCGATGTATGTTTGTTCAAAAGCTAGTGAGGAGCAGAGAAAGGCATTAGAAATCTTTACCCAATTCTGTAAACAGGATGCAGGGAAAAAAGCAGCAGAGGCAAAAGGATTTTATAACAACATGGATTATACTTCTAATATTGAAATTGTTGGAAAAGATGTTAAAAATGCATTGGAAATTTATAAAAGAGAGAAAGACAGTGGACAGGCGATTATTGCAGTTTTTGTTGCAGATGTAAGTGGAAGTATGAGTGGAGAACCACTCTACCAGCTTAAGGAGTCACTGCAAAATGGAATGAAATACATCAATGATACGAATTATGTTGGATTGGTGAGTTATTCATCTGATGTGAGTATTGAGGTTCCGATTGCACAATTTGATTTGAATCAAAAAGCATATTTTCAAGGGGCTATCGACAGGATGAATGCAGGTGGAAATACTGCCAGTTATGATGCATTGGTTGTTGGAATGAAAATGATAGAAGATGCAAAAGCAGACCATCCGGATGCAAAAGCAATGTTGTTCCTGCTAAGTGATGGACAACAGAATGAGGGATATTCCTTAAGTAAGATTACAGGTGCTTTAGAGAAACAAAAGACACCGGTTTATACAATTTCTTATGGAGAGGAAGCGGATACGGATGAAATGGCAAAAGTATCTTCCGTGAATGAAGCAGCAAGTATTGTTGCCGATCCGGATGATATTGTATATAAGATTAAGAGTTTGTTTAACAGTAATTTATAATTTACCGAGTTGAGATGGGACAAGGAAACTGGATCATCTGATGACTGAAAAGTGTTTGATTTGAGGAATGACACTTGTGTTTATTGAGTGTTTACCTAAATACACATATTAAAAGGAGGAAAAAACATGAATATTTTAAGCAGATTTGCAGACATTATGAAGAGTAATATTAATGCGTTATTGGATAAGTGTGAAGATCCGGCAAAAATGGTGGATCAGATGTTGCGTGACCTTCGTGAGGATCTGGTAGAGGTGAAAAAGGAAACTGCAACGGTTATGGCAGATGAGAAGAAGGCAAAACGTCAGTTAGATGAGTGTGACGCAGAGATTCAGAAATATTTAACGGCTGCACAGAACGCTTTGAAGGCAGGAAAAGAGGAGGATGCAAAGGTTCTGATTGCTAAGAAACAGCAGTATGAAGCAAATCGTGTATCTTTAGAAAGTACGTATCAGGTAGCTCAGGCGAATGCTGAAAAGATGCAGCAGATGCATGATAAGCTGGTAAATGATATAGATACATTAGAAATGAAGAAAGATTCCATTAAAGCGAAAGTTTCTACTGCAAAAGCACAGGAGCACATGAATAAGATTGTTGCAGGAGGAACCAATAGTGAAGCAAGTATTGCAGCATTTCAGCGAATGGAGGAAAAGGCTGATCGAATGTTAGACAGTGCAGTTGCGGAAGCAGAGTTGAACGCAGGAACAAACAAAGCATCTGATCTTGCAGATCAGTATTTGGGCGGAGGCTCAAGTGTTCAGGTGGATGATGAATTGGCAAAAATGAAAGCAGAATTAGGCCTTTAATTGTAACTGTTCAGGTAGCATTTCGCATTTACTGCGGGATGCACAGGGATTTGCATATGAAATATGTCGGCATAGCTGAATAGATACCTTTGATTCAATCAACGAATTAGAAAATGTTATTAGATGCAAGCACCCCACAGTAAACAGTGGGGTGTTTGAAGATGAGACAATACATCTAAGCTTGTAATTTTTTTCGAACAGCATCTAATTTGTTTTTGTCTATGTTTTCATTGGCAATTGCCTGTTCCATCCAAAACTGTAAAGATTCTACAGTGATAGAAATCTGTTCTAGTTTTTCCTGAATGTTTACAAAGTCTACATATTCATCTTCAGTAATCTGTCCGTCTACTGTAATCTCAATCAGCCGTTCTTTATCTCTGTTAATAGAGTTTAAGGTGGCAAGCATTTCCAAGGTAATCTGGGATAAATCTTTTATTTCGATTTCCGGTACATATTCTTGACCAATGGGACATCGCCTGGCACAGAAATAATTACACATTTTTGGATTTTTATAGCATTCGGCCATTCGAAGTACTTCATCGGGATGTGGCTCCGATTTTTCGTTTTCGATTTTTTCTATGCGGTCAGCAGAGATGGTTACCAAAAGTTCACTTGCTTTTTCCCGTGTAAGCCCCAAAGCTTCCCGGCTGATTTGAAATATATTTTTATTTTCTTTGATTGATTTCTTTCCCATTGATCCTCCCTCATATTTGTAATTTGCACAAAAGAGTAAATTATAGAGTATTAATTTGCCTCTTTTAACATGTAATGTCGTTCCAGAATATTATATAATATTTTCATAGAAAAGCAAAGAAAGAATTGTGAAAATAGTCTGCAATCCAATCAGAGATTGCGGGTATGGGACAGAAGGGAGGAAAGAAAATGTTATTGTTCATGTTTTTATTTATGTTCTTATTATTAGCAGGTATCTTTCTCATTATTAAATTCAGTGTAATTATCTCGGTAAAAGGAGTAGCTCTGATCATAAAAATGTGTTTTAGCCTTATCGGGGTGGTTTTGATATTTGCGGGAGGTATTCTGGGAGCAGTGATTGGAATGATTATTCTGATTGGGTGTGGTATTCATATGTTGGCAAAAGCATAAAAGGAATGTATCAAAAATATGTTATATGAGGTGAGAAAGATGATGGGAACGAGGATGGATTTGGAAGTATGGGAAGCAATTGGTGCCGGCGAAACGGCACTAAAAAGTTTGAGGCAGGCACAAACTTATTTGAACAGTGCAAGAGGATGGGGAATTTTAGATTTATTAGGCGGCGGTAGTATAGTAGGTTTTGTTAAGCATTCAAAGATGAACAATGCTGTGAATTGTATCAATCAGGCAAAGTGGGATTTGGAACAGTTTCAAAAGGAACTTCGGGATGTCTATATTGATACAGATTTACAGTCAGAAATTGGTAATTTTCTGATGTTTGCAGATTTCTTTTTTGATGGTATTGTTGCAGACTATCTGGTTCAGGCAAAAATTAATGAGGCCAGATCTCAGGTGGACAGTATGATAATAAGAGTAGAAGAGTTATTGGCAAGAATGAGATAGGAGTGAAAAAGTATAGATTGGCAGGAATGAACCGGCAGGGTTTGTTATAACCAGTGAAAGCTGTTTATATCGAACCCTGTTTTTGATTTATAGTAAATAGTATGTGATATTTTTTTTGAAAATAAGGTGAAAATAATCTGATGTAGATATAGCTTTATACTCTTTTTTGTGTTAGAATAGCAAATAGTTGTGATTTGATATTATTATTTGTTGTTGAAATATTAGAATGCAAAAAGGTATAATATTTGTTAGGAGGTGAATCGATGGTTCGGGAAGAAGATGTCAAATTAATGAGCAGGATTGCCATTTATGAAAAACGTGAGGGAAAGACACAGATTCCTATTAATAGTTATTATCGTAGTGACTATATTCGTTTGAATGTATTAAAAACCATCGTTTACGCTACGATAGCTTTTGCATTGTTATTTGCAATCGTAGTTGTGTATAAGTTGGATTTTATTCTTGCGAATGTTCTTAAATTAGATTACAAAAGACTTGGGATTGCTTTGTTTACAGTTTATGCGGTCTGGGTATTTATATATTGGGTAATTGCACGGATTCTGTTTGCCAGGCGATATGAAGCAGCAAGACCGAATATTCTTATTTACAATCATCGTTTGAAAAAGCTACAGGAAGAAAAGCAAAAGGAAGTTGTAAAGGCAAAGGGAGGTGTAGTAATCGATGACGACTTTATTGACTTTTAGAGAGAATATTAAGGCTTTTTTTTGCCGTTATGATTACATAATCATACCAGTTCTGAAATTGATTTTGGCATTCGTTCTGTTTTTTACTTTGAATAGTGGATTTGGATATATGCCATTGTTGAATAAAATGGGAATATTGTTTTTGTTGGCCTTTGTTTGTGCTTTTTTGCCAACAGAACTGATTACGATAATTGGAGGGTTTATGATTATACTGCAATCTTTTCAGGTGTCGCTTGATGTGGCACTTCTGAGTCTTGCCGTTATTCTGATCTTCTATTGTGGATATATGCGATTGATTACCAAAACCGGTATTATTGTTTTGGTGGTGCCGATTTGTTATGTGTGCCATCTGACATGTGCTTTGCCGATTGTATTAGGCTTTTTAGTGGGACCATCAGCTATTATTCCGGTTATTTTCGGAGTGATTTTATACTATTATCAGAAGAGTTTAGGAGACTTGGTAAATGTTTTGGCTGCTTCTACAGAGGAGGATGATGCAATTCAGGGATTCCAATATATATTAAGTAGTATGCTCAGTAATAAAACAATGTTATTTACGTTCATAGTTTTTGCAAGTGTCATATTAGTGACCTACGCATTATACAGGTTATCATTTGAATATTCCTGGATGGTATCTTTTTTTGTAGGTGGAATTTTAAATATTGTTTTATTTTTGGTTGGTAGCGTGGTCTTATCAATTGATGTGGAGATTGTTCCGATTTTAATTGGAAGCTTAGTAGGAATTCTGATTGCTTTTATCATACAATTTGGAAAGGGGATTGTGGATTATCAGAAAACCGAACTTTTGCAGTTTGAAGATGATGAATATTATTACTATGTAAAGGCAATACCAAAGTTATCGATTTCAGAATCGAATAAAAATGTGAAGCGTATTAATTCCAAAACACATAATTAAATGGAGATGTGAGATAATTGGCACAGATAATTAATTATTTTGAGACTTATTTCGATTGGTTTTATATACCAAGAGTTACAATTACAGATTTGATTGAAATCATTATCATTGCGATTATGATATACTACATTATGGACTGGTTTAAAAAAACGCGTGCATGGACACTGGTCAAAGGTATTCTTATATTGTTGTTTTTTACGGGTCTTGCCATGGTATTTCAGTTCAATACCATATTGTGGATTTTTCGAAATACCATTAGTGTTGGCGTAATTGCAGTCATTATTATTTTTCAGCCGGAATTTCGAAGAGCATTGGAGCAGTTGGGTCGAAAACGTTTCTTTTCGTCGTTTCTTTCCTCAGAAGAAGATAGCCGGAGCAAAAAAGTGGATAAAAGAGTGTTGACAGAGATAACGAAAGCTGTTTTTTCTATGGCGGAAGTAAAAACAGGGGCCTTGATCGTATTGGAACAGGAGGTTCGCCTTGGCGATTATGAGAGAACAGGAATTGCTATTGACGCAGAGGTGACTAGTCAGTTGCTGATCAATATTTTTGAACACAATACACCATTACATGATGGTGCAGTTCTGATCCGGGATAACCGGATTGTGAGTGCAACTTGTTATTTGCCGTTATCTGATAATTTGGACATTAGCAAAGCACTTGGAACGCGACACCGTGCTGCTATTGGAGTCAGTGAGGTATCCGACAGTATTACGATTATTGTATCAGAAGAAACCGGTGCTGTTTCTATTGCATATAATGGAGAGATTATCCGGAATTTATCACAGGATAAATTTATATCTCAGGTTGAAGAACTTAAAAAGCAGGAAAAGGGTGTCAGGAAAGTGAAATGGTGGAAAGGTTTTGGTAAGCATGAAAAATAAGTTTTTTGCACATTTCGAATTAAAAGTATTGTCTCTTGTTATAGCAATTGTTGTATGGATCATAGTGGCAAATGTAGATGATTATAAGACAACCAAGCACATTGAGGGAATCGAGATAGAGTTTGTAAATGGGAGTGCAATTACAAAGAAAAATAAAGTATACGAAGTTCCTGAAGGAACCACTATTGATGTTGTGGTAAAGGGCAGAAGAAAGATTGTGGAGAACTTGACAAGGGAGGACTTTCATGCTGTTGCAGACTTATCTAAGATGTCTATTACCAATGCGGTTAAGGTAGACGTATCGGCAGTGAGCAGCTATATAGCAAGAGATTTGACGATTTCCAATATTACCGATTCTGTGGTCGTTGCAGTGGAAGATAAGGTGAAAAAACAACTTCCAATCACGGTACGCACTCTTTCTGATGTAGCAAGTGGTTATGCAATCCGAAGCAAAACAGCAGCACCGAATTTAATTACGGTTGAGGGCGCAGAAAGTGCGGTGAATATGATTGAAGAGGTGGTTGTAGATGCCAATGTGGCAGGTGCAAGTCGGAGTCTGACCACAGCATCTACCCCAATTTTCCTGGACAAAAGCGGAACCGTTATTGATGCATCCAAATTTACTTATGATGTACATGAGATTGAAATTTCGGTGGAAATTTTAAAAACTAAAGAACTGGCAATCAATGTTGAGACGACTGGAGTCCCTAAAAATAATTATGTGGTTTCAGCAATTGATTATCAGCCTACCAGTGTCATGGTTGTAGGAGAAGCGGAAGAACTTGCAAAGGTGCATGAGATTGTGATTGACGATATTGATGTAGCAGACGCTGCTGAGGCTCTGGAAACTTCTGTGGTAATAGCGGATTATCTCCCTAACGGGATTAGTCTGGCGGAAGATACACAAGAGATTATGATTAAGGTTATGATAGAACCGGTGGTAGAAAAGACACTGGCTATAACAAATGAGGATATCAAAATTTCAGGAAAAAATAATGGCTATACATATACTTTTAAAGATGGAGGAACGTATACTCTGAACGTGAGAGGATTAAAAGATGATTTGGATAATCTTAAGATCTTAAGTCTGGCACCGGATATTGATGTGACAGGATATGGTGTGGGAACATATACATTTACGGTGACGACAAAAGAGCTTGATCAAATCGAAGTCACAAATACTTTAAAAGTAAGATTAGAAATAGAACGAGAATAATAGATAAGGAGGGGTGATATGGTAACACAGTCGGTTGTGGTTACCGAACTTGCCGGTTTACATTTGCGCCCGGCAGGAATGCTTTGCGAGATTTGCTTAAAGTATGAGTCAAAAATCCAAATTAGAAAGGGAACACATACGGCAAATGCAAAAAGTGTGTTGGGTGTATTATCCGCAAGGGTACAGGAAGGGGACGAAATCGAAATTATCTGTGAGGGTGCAGATGAGAAGGAAGCGTTAGAAGAAGTTGTAAAAATCTTTCAGGAAGGATTTGGAGTGTCACCATCTTAAATAAGATATTGAATGATATATCGTATTCTATTTTATGAATGCGGGTAAAAATCAAAGGAACTGTTATGAGAGGAGGGAATGATATGTTACGGGAGGAGTCTCAGGAGAAGATTGAGCAATTAAAGAAGATTGTTGCTGAAAGTGATAATATCGTGTTTTTTGGAGGTGCCGGGGTATCGACAGAGAGTGGGATACCGGACTTTCGAAGTGTGGATGGATTATACAATCAGAAATATAAGTATCCACCGGAGGTTATGGTAAGTCATAGTTTTTACCGTAGTCATACGGATGAATTTTTTGAATTCTATAAAAATAAAATGATCGCCCTGGAGGCAAAGCCGAACAAGGCACATAAAAAACTTGCACAGTTAGAGCAGGAAGGCAAGGTAAAAGCGGTCATTACACAAAATATAGATGGTTTGCATCAGGCGGCAGGAAGTAAGGAAGTGTTAGAACTGCACGGGAGTGTTCATCGCAATTATTGTGAGAAGTGTCACAAATTTTATCCGGTAGAGTATGTGGTGAAAGCTAAGGGAGTGCCGATTTGTGAATGTGGAGGAACTGTGAAGCCGGATGTGGTACTTTATGAAGAAGGTTTGGATAATGATACGATGCAGAGAGCTGTGGATTATATCCGAAAAGCGGATGTATTGATTATTGGAGGAACTTCATTAGCGGTATATCCGGCAGCGGGATTTGTCGATTATTTTAGAGGAAGATATTTAGTTGTTATAAATATGGCGGAGACCAGTAAAAGTGTACATGCTGATTTATTGATTCAGGAAAGAATCGGGGAAGTGTTTGAACGGTTATAGAAATGCAAATGCGAAGTGCTTTTATGGTTACTGGTGTTTGACAGATGTTACAAAGTAGCACATGTTGTTATCACATAGTCAGGAGGCAGTATATGAACATTAATCTTGAGTATTATAAGATTTTCTATCATGTGGTTGCTGAACATAGTATAACAGGAGCAGCAAGAAAACTTTGTATCTCACAGCCGGCTGTGACACAGGCTGTGAAGCAGTTAGAACAGGGCTTAGGAATTGAATTGTTTACCAGGCATGCTAAGGGTGTCAGTTTGACGAAAGAAGGCGAGGAATTGTATTCTTTTGTCAAAAAAGGATATGAAACAATTTTAACCGGGGAAGAAAAGATTGTAAAAATGATCAATATGGAAATTGGAGAAGTACGGATTGGTGCAAGTGATATGACGCTTCAGTTCTATCTGCTTCCGCATCTTGAGAAGTTTCATCAACTGTATCCTGAGATTAAGGTTACCGTTACCAATGCTCCGACTCCGCAAACGGTAGAGCATTTGCGTCAGGGCCGGATTGATTTTGGAGTAGTAACAAGTCCGTTGGAGGATTCTCATTTTGATATTGTTCGTGTGCGTAAAATACGGGATATTTTTGTGGCGGGAGATAAGTTCCGTTATCTAAAAGAGCGGAAAATGGATTATAAAGAATTAGCAGACCTGCCATTGATCTGTTTGGAAGGAAATACAAGCACAAGACAATATGTGGATCGTTTTTTGGATGCAAATCAGATACGTGTGACAGCGGAGTTTGAATTGGCAACCAGCGACATGATTGTTCAGTTTGCAATGCGGAATCTGGGGATTGGATGCGTTGTGGAAGACTTTGCAAAAAAACAGATTGAAAGTGGTGAATTGATTCGTTTAGAATTTGAACATCAGATTCCGGAGAGAGATATGTGTCTGATATTGAATCAGAGTTCTACCATGTCTACTGCGGCATCCAGACTGAAGGAGCTGCTGGTATAACTCAACTGAACTAGACATATCCTTCGTGAAACGTGAGGATAATTTGGAAAAGATTCAAGACTCGCTCGCGAGTCTTGGCGCGGGATTTGCGTCAGCTATGCTGACATATTTCATATGCAAATCCCTGCGCATCCTC
>CAJOPP010000206.1 GCA_905236365.1 uncultured Lachnospiraceae bacterium | reverse complement strand
TGTGTTATCATAGATGTGCCATTTTTATAGTAGCAATTTGATACTTTTATATCTACGTTAGTTGCGAAGGGGTATGTTATTGGATAATCACAATAACCGGACAACATTCCAAAGTTATAACAGTTAGTGACAGTATTTCCACCAATTCCATAAAGTATTTCCTGCGAATCATATTCTGCATTACAGCTTAAGTTTCCAGCATTAAAGCAATCATTAATAATGCCCGCGCAGTTACCTGCGATGCCTCCTACATATCCTCCTTTTTGTAGGGTTAAATCTGCCATGTTCGCACAATACTGGATCTTCTCATTCACGGTATTAGTGATACCAACTATCCCCCCCACAAAAGAATAGTAATTTCCGGCTAATTTTTGTATTGTGCAATAGTTTGTACATCTCTCTATTACAGCATTGTCGCTTATTCCGCATATTCCGCCAGCTGTAACTCGTCTGTATACATTTACAATTGACCCGGAAACCAAACAGTTTTTTATCAATCCTTCATTTCTGGCAGCAATTCCCCCTACAACTGAACTGCAATCATCATTTAATGCAATCCTTATGTTACAGTTTTGAACTGTAAGGTTCTTTATAACGCCAGCATTATTGGCAAAAAGCCCAATATAATACTGTGTAACACCTGCCAAACCATTGACAAGATCTATCCGCATTCCCGAAATGGAATGACCGCATCCATCAAAAGTACCCGTGAACTTACCCCAAGAATAAGATCCGCCTCCTCCGATCGGCGCCCAACCATTGCCGTTAAAATCATATGCTCCTCCGGGCGCAGTAACAGAAGAAAGATCTATATCATTTGCCAAAACATAATTACCTGACAAATTGTAATTAATGTTGTATAAATCTTCGGCTGTACGGATTCGTATTATGTTGTCAGCAGCCCTAGACTGTATTGGATGAAGGCATAAAAAACAACAAATCAGGAGAAAAGTAATTCCTAATGCAGCTCGATAGGATCTACGAGTTTTCATAATGTTCCCTCCAAACATAAGTGGTTATAGTAATCAGGATTATTCGACGCTATATTTTTCTGTTCTGTCTACATTCCAAATAGAACAAACGCTTGTTTTGAAATCCCCATCAAATTGAATTTTTATTCTTACGTAATACCTGCTTCCATCCTTAGTTTTATCAATATAATGGGAAATTTGGGACACATCGATATCCTCTATGGAAATATCTACAAAACTAAAAATGACATTATTTCCATTAACATGTATTATCGCAACTGCATTCATGTAATGCTCGCATGGATTTCTATTCAATTTGCTTTCTTCACACATCCTAAAATAGTCACTAAAGGAAACTTTTCCTTTAACATATGTGTTAATAAATAAATGGAGCGCTTGCGATATGTCTTCGCTATTTCTTATAAATGAATAACAAAGACGTTTTGCCATGTCATATTCATCATTAGAGAAATGAGATATTTTTGAGTACATCAATATCGGAAAAAAATCCTCTCCGTAAATATTTGCGTTCCCCAAATTGGCAATCATCGTGTTTAAGCTTTGAAAACTTTTATATCTAATCTGCGTTGCCTTTATAGTGCAATCCGAAACTTTTCTACAAACTTCATTATCATCCAGGAAAAAATCTGATGATATCATTTTTATATATTCATACTCATATCTTCCAACAGAAGTGTTACTGCTTATAGTATTGTAAGCTCTAAGCATTCTTTTAATTCCACTCGGCAAAACATATTCTATTGTCTTATCTTCACAAAACTCAAATTCAAGACTACTTGAGTCATATCTCTTTAACCTGTAAATGTAAGAATCTATCTTTTTAAATTTATCAGCAACCGGGTATTCATAAATTGCATCATCAATATCTTTAACCGATACTAATCTTATTTTTCCATTCCGATTGTTCCCAACAAAAACATACTTTTTCCTAACAGTTTCTATATCTATGTTTTTTAAAAACCTCAAGTCCTTAATCGTATTTGTTAATTTGAAGAAGGAATTCATATACACAGATATGACATCGCTTTCTGATAAACCAGCTTCATAAATTCTTTTTAATACTTTTAATGCTTCCTGATTATACTTAGCAAAAAACTCCACATCTGTCGATTCGTATACCCTTCCTGGAGCATATAAATACTTTTTATTCCAGTTCAAGGCAATAATAGTTTTCTTAAAAGCATTGATATCTTCTATACGGCCAAGACTATCTAATAATTCGCTAAAGTAATGCTTGACATACCCCATCGGGACTTCTGAATGCAAAGACAAATGATTATAAACAACTTCTGTGATATTACCTGCAGCAATATCCTTTATGTCTTTTATATACTCTGTAGTTAATTCAGAATAATTGCTAGTATTCTTTAATTTATCAGCATCGTTTCCTATGCAACTGACAACAAGCCCTATCTCCTCATCAAATTGAAATCTTGCGAATATTTTTTCGTTTTTTGCGATTTCTTCACAAAGGATGGAGTCTCTTTCCGGAGTATAAGCTCTAGAAGAAAGGTTTCTTAATCGAATAATTACCTTCTCGGAGTCCTTATGTGATATTTTTGCAGGAAATACTGCTTTATTCAAATATGAATTGAAGTTTTCCTTCGATACGTTTTCAAATACGATACGAATAGCAATATCCAAAGAAATTACAAATTTAAGATATGAGTTCAAATAAACATCCATCACATCAGTATTTTTCATTTCTTGAACGTATTCAATAAAAAGCGTCTTTGCCTCTACCTCATCTACTTTGATGTTTTCTGCATCAATTACATCAAGACCCGTCGCCATCGAATTATTAAAGGAAAAGAAATTGATAGGCTCTATCATATCCTTAAGTATGGCAAAATTCCTTTTCTCCTTAATACATTTTTGAACACATAGGATAAGCGCCTCCGCTATAATTTTTCTCCATTTCTTTTTCCTGCTTAAACTCCTGGCTTTATTTTCTTTGGAACTTAAAGCCTTACCTCTTTCTATAAATTCCTTATCATCATCACTTGTGACTAAATACTCGTACAAAAGAGCTATCAGGCTTCTTGATGCATCTTTTTTTAAAAAAGTATTTTTTAAATGAAAATAAGAAAAAAGATTCTCACCACGTTTTAAACTATCGGTCCAACAATAAATAATCTGATCTGGAATGCTTGACATATCTGTATCAAACATTCCCTGAATATCCTCATATCGATGTTCTGACAAAACATAATAATTCTCGATTCCTATTTTGTTAAAAATAGTTTTTAGACTATCCAGATATCCGTTAGCAAGCAACGCATCTAGCAACTGTTTTGTTTCTAGTTTGTTTTGATATAGAGCAGATATAGATATATTTTTCTCCTTAATCAAGTCAAATATCCAATCTATTTTTGTTTCCGTCCTGGTAATCCAGCAAACAAACCGGCAAAAATCATTCCAGGATTTGAATATATTCTCAACATCTATATCCTCAACTGAAAACTGTAATGATATTTTCTGACATTCCGAGAACTCATCATACCTATAAAAGGTGATGACCTTAAATATATCAGGAATATCTGCTTTCTTTACAGCTTCAATAATTTGTTCTTTGTATGCATTAGATTTCTTTGTATCTATAATGCATTCTGCTGCAATATACGGATTTATCTCACAAAGTTTATGTACAATATAATCGCTTTGCTCTGAAGAAACCTTTATTAGAACATGTACTGTTCTTTTTAGTTTTTCATAACTATCCACACGGACAGTACTAATACCAGCATATTCCAATTTTTTATCAATCTGATTTGTATTAATCAAGGTTCCACTCTTCCATTCCTAATTCGATTGCTTTGGCCAATAAGCTTAAATAATATTCCTCATTGGAAAAATGAATCATATCTCCTTCCTGATCCAAAATCCCCAATTGCAAAGATAGATCGATACAGTTTTTGGTATCAATATTTACCATCCCCAAATAATTAACGCATTGTGCAAAAGCTCTCATTGTAGAAATATAACTCATGCTATTATCATCCATCTTAGTAGGCAAATACGTTAATAAAACATCTAGTCTTCCAGGAGCCGCATTAATATCCTTTTTTTCATTATATTCACGTTCAAGTATATATGTAATATACGACAGGTATAACTCAGTCGAATCATCTGGGAAGCATCCATTTTTTCTTAAATAATCCGTGAGAAAGTTCAAGATAATTGGAGTAAATTTCACTCCCTCTGTAGACATTTTTAAAGAGTACTCAATAAGTGCATTTTTGTCGTCATCATTCAAAGATCTCGTTTCAACATACTTACGAATATCTTTTTCTCCCATCTGATGCAAATAATATTTTTGCATCTCTGCATCAATTTTTATTTCAACACTTTCTCTATCAGTGATTAAAACAAATACATTTTTATACTTGCTTAAGAATTTTTCAATTTGCCGCACTGTATTCTTCTTTATTTCTCTAGAAGACACCATCTCGTTAACACCATCAAGATAAAGATGAATGGCACCTCGTGACAAGAGTCTTTCACAAATATCATAGCTAATCCCTAACTTGTCACAAATTGCCTCTTCTATTGAAATCCAGTTTTCATTCGTTTCTGACAACAGTATTTTGACAGGTATCGGTGCCGTTTCATCTTGTCTACATGCCTTGGCGCTTTGATACTCCAGATAATCAATTGATGTTGATTTGCCGCATCCAGCACCACCTAACAAAAGGATATGGCTATTGGAATTCAATTGTGAAGAAAGTTTGGTAATATCTATCTCCTCCTCACTATAATCCCCATTTAAAACATTTGGCATATAGTTCCAATTGATTGGTACAAACACAAACCCATTTCTAATACTTTTCTCATATTTTTTTATAATAGAATCAATATATCCGCCAATATTAATCTGATCTTTAATGTCATTTCTGTCATATAAATCACTTATGATTTTTTGGTATTTCCAACAGACATACAGGGCCGTAATCATTACATCTTGGATGTTAGAATATAATTCCAATCGAGACCAATTTCTCATCTCATGAGCTGTAACATTCCTTAAAGTGTATGTACGAAGAATATGGTCTTCTTGTGAATTACTCCCACTGAGCCTATTGGGGTCTGTCTTTAAATTTAAATAACCATTACTTGTCCTAACGCTTTCCAAAATATGCAAATTGTCTAGCAACGGTCCGCACTCTATAGACCCAGTTCTTTTTAGTTCATCATATTTATCTTTGTTAACTAAAAACAGTATTTTTTTTAAAAGGGGTTCAATGTTAAAGAAATTCTCGGCAACCATAGCACGATCATCATCTGTTAAATCATTTGAGCTATCAAATAATCTACTAATACAGTAGTTATATTTACGCTGTATCCCACTCAAAGACTCCTCGCTAATTGGTAAATCAATTGCTTTCTCAAGAACCTTAACCATTTTCTCCACATCATATGAATTTAATTCCTGCTTGTATTCAGTTTCGATTTTCTCAACAGTTCGCTTAGAAAACATATCGCTCCTTCCTTATACTTCCTGATGGATATACCGGTGCGGTGAAACCGCCTATCCGGGGTTTGGAAATCACCTGTCCGGGCAGAGAAAATCACCGTTTCGGAAATAATTATTTCGGCGCAGCCGCTATCCTAGTAATCACTTCCAACCACTTTGATCCGTATATCGTTATTTACTCTCCTTTTCAGAAACTCACTTTACTGTGACTGCTATCTTCGCATAAGTTCCGTTCTGTGAATATGCGTAGATGTAGCATTTCCCCTTCTTCTTCGCCGTTACCTTTCCTTTTGAATTGACCTTCGCGATCTTCGAATCGGAAGACTCAAACCTGATCAAGCGATGGTCTTTCAACTTCAGCGTTTTACTCTGAAGGGTCGTCGTTGTCTTAATGGTTGCGGTTTTCTTTATTTTCAGTGACAACTTGGTGACGGCTTTGTTCTTGACCTTTGCTGTCACCTTCTTGACATTAGTCACTTTTCCGCCGGTGGTCGCCACATGGACCATCTTGCTGCTGGCAATAACCTGCTCTTTTCCTTTTACCGTCTTATAAGCAACTACAGTGAATTTATAGTAAGTCCCCTTCTTCAGTTTCTTGTACTTGTAGGAGTTTTCCGTCAACTTGGCGATACGCTTCAGTTTGTTATTCTTACCGCATTTACTGCCGTAAACGATATATCCAGCCGCTCCCTTTACTTTATTCCAGGAGAGGGAAATGGTGGTTTTCGTCTGTTTCTTTGACTGCAGCCGAATCGCGGCAAAGCTGGAGCCTTCGGGTTCTCCGGAATCTTTTACCGTTTTCATTGCTTGCTCCGTTCCGGCTACAGAATTGGAATCTTTGGGGTCGCCTTCCGCTTCCTTTGCGGACAACTTCGGCAGTGTTTCTGTTTTTGTTTCGCCGCAAACGCTGCAGGTGTATGTCTTCACGCCAGATGCGACTGTGGTCGCATACTTTGTCACTTTTCCGCCATCCCACTTGTGACCGGTCGCCGGAACAGTTTCCTGCTCTACCAGCGTAGTACCACATACCGAGCAATGGCTTCCTTCTGTCTTACCATCTTCTATACACGTCGGTGATACTGCCTCATCTCGAACAGCAGTATGTTCTACAACACTAACAGCTACATCCGCTGTTAAGCCACTTAAAAGGGTTACCGTTACAACTGTTTCTCCTTGCTTTATGCCCTCAATCATTCCATTAATATCGACCGAAGCAATCGTTTCATCTGCTGATGTCCATGAAACGACCTCATCCCCAATAGCAAGATTACTCACGGTTATTGTACTCGAAGAACCACTGCAAAGAGTCACCGATGTTTCACTTACCTTTATACTTGCATCGTTGGTAACAGGTGTTTCAAACGTTCCGTTTCCATCCTGATCTTCATATATTTCTAAATACTCATCTTGAACATCATATACAATATACTCTTTTGACGGATCCAGCTCTGATAAAGCTTCTTCATCGATTAATTCCGTTGTAACGGACCAGTCGTCATAATCTTTTTGAGCACCAAGTGTTATATCACAGTTTTCTAAGCCTGTGAAAATAGTATTCCCCATCTCATCAGCTGTAATCTTGGAATCTCCATCTGAAACTCCAGATATTGCTGTCACAGTCGAACTTTCATAATCCGTAAAATGCTCATAAACAATATTAATATTGTCTCCTTTACAGTTTGAAAAATTAGTTTCCCCTTTAGAAAGATCAACTGAAAGATCACAGTCTTCCGGCGGGTTCACAGTCATTCCCATTTCTTCTGACCCCAAATAAATATCTCCCGCTCCTGAAAGGCCCGTAAAGGAAATAATATTATTATCTTTAAGCCAGTAGCAGTTATCAGGATCTTCATCTACACCATTTGCTACAATAATTGGTGTAATAATATCTTTCAAACGTACTCTAGGCAGTAAATCCAAAGCAATATTTCCCGTTCCAGTAGATGCAAATTCTATATAGCCTGTTAATCCCATTCCAATTTTAAGCAGGATATTTGTATCTTCGTATGCATATGAAGAGTCATAGTCATTTATAAAATTCTGAGCCGGGATAATATAACTTATATTTGCGTCTTCTTTTTCACTTCCCAAATGATATGACAAGCTATAATAATCAAAATCATAGCTCCAACCAGAATAATTCCCCTTCCTGCCATATAGAACAATGCAATTAATGTCATCGTTCAAATGATTCGGATCATACGGTAAATTGCTATCATAAACTGCAATTTTGGTATAGCTATCTGTTTCTTCCTCGATCTTGTAGCCTAACAATGCATGGGGAAATTTATCTTCAAAGCTGAAGCCAGTATTTTTATTCGTTATTTGACTATAAGTTCCTATAGATATAATTACCGGATCTCCGTGACCCACTTGAAAAGCTTCTACTGAATCGCGCAGATTATCTAATAACTGCTTATTTTCTCCGTTTGCCACATTATACATATTATCCTCTCGTTCTTCCTGATAGGATCTGACAAACTGATATGCATGAGCATAACCAATAAAGTCACTAGCTGAGCAGTTTGTTTCAGTGCTGTAGTCTGATTCATTAACATCATGTAACACCATCTTGTCGGACCAAAGCGTACTTGGAAACCCTTTGTATGCAGATGCCGCTGCAAGCGCCATTCCAACACATTGACCATGTGTTCCATTTTCTGCAAAATGTTTTATAACAGCATTAGGTAAATACTTAAAGAACATTCTAAATCGACTCAAAGGTATTCTTGATGTGAGATTACCAAAATTCCATGTATCGTTCGCAAGACTAAAGGATGACTCGTTCGATTTTTCTTTCACTATTTTTACAGTAGTCGTCGCCATCGCCCCATCAACGGTCAAAGTTAACTCATAATCTCCAAGCTTCTTTGTAAGAACTCCTGTAAAAATATTCCATATCTTCTTGCCATCCTTATCAACTGTGGCCGCTTTAGCCGGTCTGGCAAAGGCAACTGCATTTGGATCACTACATGTCCAGGAAATATTCTGTGGCTCTTCGTCAGAAAGATAAAACGCGGTTATATAACAGTCATCTATATCTCCAAGGACAATCTCATAAGAGTCTTTTTCTATAGTTAGTTTTGTAGTGGCATTGGAGTTAAAGTGAATCGTCGCATTCTTTAAGTATTCATTTCCGTATCCAATATCTATCTTATTCCACTCTGCCTTTGTACCTTCGAAGTAGATGCTCGTTAGACTTTTACAATATGAAAATGCACACTCCCCAATGCTCGTTACGCTGTCCGGGATTGTGATACTCGTTAAGCTGCTGCAGTTCCAGAATGCATTTTTACCGATGCTCGTTACGCTGTCAAGGATCGTCACGCTCGTTAATCGGCTACAACCATAAAACGCGTCCGGGGTGCTCGTCACACTGCCCGGTATTGTGATGCTCGTCAGGCTGCTGCAGTTAAAGAATGCATTATCCTCGATGCTCGTTACACTGTTCGGAATTGTAATCTTTGTCAGGCTGCGGCATTCATCGAATGCAAACTTCCCAATGCTCGTTACGCTGTCCGGGATTGTAATATTTGTCAAGCTGCTACAGGATTGGAACGTATAAGGATCAATGCTCGTCACTCCGTCAAGGATCGTCACGCTCGTTAATCGGCTACAACCATAAAACGCGTCCGGGGTGCT
>CAJOPP010000205.1 GCA_905236365.1 uncultured Lachnospiraceae bacterium | reverse complement strand
TTTAACTCTCTTGTCAGCAGACTGGTCGTATCAATAATATAATCCGCTTCTTTCCGAAGAAAAGCAATCTGCATACGTTCTTTTTTGATGCCATCTTCAACCCGGGCATTCCGGGCTAACGGATGATTTCGTCGTGTTTCTTTGTAACGTTTGATCAGAACATCGTCATTGGAATCCAGAAACAAAATCTCATAATGATATTCCAATTCCTTCAATTGAACCAGACATGCCGAAAGTTGTTCTAAGTAAACGCCGCTCCGGATATCAACTCCGATTGCAACATTGTCAATGTCATTGTCATCTCCGTAAGCAATCTGAGCAAACCGCTTAATCAATTGAATCGGCAGATTGTCAACGCAAAAATACCCCATATCTTCTAATGTCTTTAACGTTGTACTTTTTCCGGCTCCACTCATACCGGTAACAATTACAAATCTCATATGTTCCTCTGCCCCCACAAAGTTCCCACTAATAAATCTAATCTATCTTCCCACAGTCTTAACTTCAGGCTCTAATCTTACCTGAAACTTCTCGTAAACAATGTTCTCAACATCCTGCATTAGTTTTGTAACATCTGCTGCCGTAGCATTTCCTCGATTAACCACAAAGCCGCAATGTTTCTCCGAAACCTGTGCACCACCGACCTGATATCCTCGCAATCCCGCATCCATGATCAGTTTTCCTGCAAAATACCCTTTCGGGCGTTTGAACGTTGAACCTGCACTTGGATATTCCAATGGCTGCTTACTTCTTCTAGCCTCTGCAAGTTCTGCCATTCGCATCTCAATTGCCTTTTTCTCTCCCTGTTCAAGAGAAAGTGTGGCTCCCAATACAATATAATTCTGATCACTCACAATACTGTGACGATATGCAAATTCCATCTCTTCACAGGGCTTCTCCAATATATTTCCTTCATAATCCATCAACCGGACAGCTGTTACGATATCTTTGATTTCTCCACCATATGCTCCGGCATTCATCACGATGGCACCACCAAGTGTCCCCGGTATCCCGGCTGCAAACTCAAATCCTGTAAGTTCTGCCTCCTTCACAGCATTGCCCAGCTTAGAAAGCATTGCTCCCGCCTGTGCACTAACCTGATTTCCCTCAATTTGAAAACCCGCAAATTTGTCATAAAGCTGAATGACGACACCGTCCACTCCTTTATCACTGACTAACAGATTGCTTCCATGCCCTAAAATAAAAAACGGAACCTGTTCCTTCTTGCAAAGTGATATAAGCCCTCTAATCTCTTCTATCGTCGAAGGCGTTACAAAAGCCTGCGCCGGACCACCAATGCGAAAAGTCGTATGCTTTGCCATTGGCTCCTGTAAGCGAATATTATTCTCTCCTGTAATTGCATACAGTTCATTTACAAATTTCTGATTCATTTCTATCCTAACTGGCTAACTGTCTATCCGTCTATCCGTCTATCCGTCTATCCGTCTATCTGACAAACTGCCATACCGACAAACTGCCATACCGACAACATTACCAAACAATTCGCCATATCTTATTTATACTAGTTAAGTATATTCTATCCTTCCATGTAAAATCAATGTCAAAAGTCACGAAAAAAAAGAGGAGTTATACTCCTCTTTCGTCCTTTTGTACAATTTTAATATTTTTCACAAATTATTTAGTCAAAATTGCCTCGGCACATCCGTAAATTCCAGCATCGTTACCTAAAGATGCCAGTTCGAACTTCGTATTTTTGCATGCATGGAACACATATTGCTGATAATACTTCGCAGTTGTATTGATCAAAATGTCTCCTGCTCTTGATACACCACCGCCAATCACAAACGCTTCCGGATCACAGACACACGCAATCGATGCCAATGCCTTTCCTAAGATCTTACCATGCTTCTCAACCAACTCCAATGCCAGCTCATCCCCGTCTTTAGCTGCATCAAATACTTCTTTGGCTGACATATACTGAACACTTCTAAGCTTCGATGGTCGGTCTGTATTGTTAAGCTCACTGACAGCCATTCTTGTAATTCCGGTCGCAGAAGTGTACTGCTCTAAGCATCCCTTCTTACCGCATCCGCATACCTCTGTCTCAGATTCATCTACACAAATATGTCCGATTTCCCCGCCGGCACCATTTGTACCATATAACATCTTTCCATTCATGATGATACCACCACCAACACCGGTTCCCAATGTGACCATAATAATGGACTGATAACCCTTTCCACCTCCCTGCCACATTTCGCCTAGAGAAGCCATATTTGCATCATTGCCGACTTTAACCGGAAGTTCCAATAATTTCTCTGCTTCTTTCTCTACATTAAATTCGCCCCATCCAAGATTGACACATCCAAGAACCGTTCCATCATCTTTCACCGGTCCCGGTACACCGATTCCAACACCAGCTACGCTATCCTTTTCCAGTTCTTTCTCTGCAATTTTTGCCTTGATGGAATCTGCCACATCTGATAAAATAAAACGTCCACCTTCATCCTTGCGGGTTGTAATTTCCCATTTTTCAAGCAGTTCACCCTCTGATGTAAAAAATCCTAATTTGACGGTGGTTCCTCCGATATCTGCTCCAAATACATATTGTTTCATTTCGTTATCCTCCTGTTTTTCCATATCATTTATATTCAATCTATTGTCAACCAATTTACGCTTGTCGGATTATATCCCAAAAAGCGTTCTATTTATTTTTATTCATGTTGTTGGTCACCCGGTTATACAACTCCTGTGCTGCATTGTATCCCATCTCTTTTTGTCGGTGATTAACCGCTGCAGCCTCTACGATAATTGCGAGGTTCC
>CAJOPP010000204.1 GCA_905236365.1 uncultured Lachnospiraceae bacterium | reverse complement strand
CACATATAGGGCGCAGCCCGGCATCGAGATGAAGCGAAGCGGAATCGAGATGGAGCATGGCGTAGGAAAACAGCGATGTAAGTATACTTACATAAGCATACTTCCTTTTCTCTTCACATTACGAGATGTTTATGTTAAAGTGTAGCTATATGTTTTTAGAGTTTGTCGGGCTAACGATCGTGACTTTAGTCATGAGATACAGCCCGACCATATTTTACTTAGAGAATAATAGGAGAAAAAGCAAATGAAACCATATACAACACAGGAAATAAAAAATGCGATGCGGTTATATGCAGTAACTGATTCCGCATGGTTACAAGGCAGGGAACTTCCTCAAGTAGTAGAGGAAGCGATTTTGGGTGGAGCAACTTTTATACAGTTTCGAGAGAAGCAACTTTCGCGAGATGAATTTGTTGAACTTGCCGGGAAAGTGAAAAATGTGACTGATCAGTATCATGTACCATATGTCATCAATGATGAGGTTGAAATTGCCAAGTTAATCAATGCAGATGGTGTGCACATCGGACAGAATGACAAGACGCTTACAGAGGCGAGAAAAATATTAGGACCGGATAAAATAATCGGTGTATCTGCTCACACAGTGGAAGAAGCAGTGGAAGCAGAAGCAAATGGAGCAGATTATTTGGGAGTTGGAGCAGTATTTTCTACTTCTACAAAGCAGGATGCCGGTGCTTTGTCAAAAGAAACTCTTCAGGCAATTTGTGATGCAGTTGCCATTCCGGTGGTTGCGATTGGAGGGATTCATGCAGGTAATGTGTGGCAATTAAAGGGATGTAAGATTGATGGAATTGCAGTCGTATCTGCCATTTTTGCTGCAGATGATATTACAAAAGCCGCAAATGAATTGTCAAATCAGGTTAAAAAATTTTTATATTAAATGATAAGGTTACTGGTTCTTTTGCTAATGCCACATTCTGAATCGTTCGGTTTGGTCTGTCAGTTTCCTCTGCATCCGGCTGTTCTCTGAACAGTAACCAAGAAAGTTGTACTTTTTAGGTTCATGCAGAGTGATGTTGACATACCGTGTGAGAATAAAGTAAAATAGCAATTAGTATAACTAAGTTGTGTTATGTCAGAGTGCGGTCTGACATATATTACTAAAAGTGGTTTCTGCAATTTCATTGGTTTTAGACAATGGAAAGCTGGCTTGAACGATGATTTTTCGGGTTGGACTGATAGTTGGATAGGGGAAGAACATGAATTATTTTAAGAATATTATATTTGATGTGGATGGAGTCTTGCTGGACTCCATGTCCATATGGGCCAATTGTGCAAACCGGTATTTGGCCGAAGTACACGGAATTGATGCCCCGTCAGAGCTGGATCAGCAATGTGCGACAATGAGTCTTTTAGAAGCGGGAGCTTATATAAAAGAGCTGTTTCCGCAGATTCGTATGTCTGAAAAAGAACTGGCAGGCGGTGTAACGGAATTTATCCGAAAGAAGTATTGGAAAGCACCTGAAAAACCGGGTATGACAGAGACAATTCGAAGATTATACGAGAAAGGGTGCACTCTTTTTCTGGCTACTGCATCGGATGAGATTAATGTAAAGGGTGCATTGGAAAATCTGGGAGTGTGGAACTACTTTCAATCAATCTATACCTGTACGGAGATTGGGTACAGCAAGAATTATACAGAGTATTATGAAGGAGTTGCCCAAAGAATTGGAGTATCCTGTGAGAAATTGGTTATGGTGGAAGATTCCCTGCATTCCATGATTACAGCGAAGAAAGCAGGACTTACAGTTTTTGGTGTGTATGAGGAACGGTCAAAGGAACAGAAAGAAGACATTCAAATGGTATGTGATCGGTACTTCAATAATTTAGAAGAAATGCTAAGTATTTTTTGAGATTCACATTATAATTATATTATAAAGGATAGGAGAATATATGCATACGATATTGAGTATAGCAGGTTCGGATTCCAGTGGTGGAGCGGGAATCCAGGCAGATTTAAAAACAATCACTTGTTTAGGGGAATATGGAATGACAGCGATTACAGCACTGACTGCCCAGAATACCACAGGTGTAGAATCTGTGGAGGTGGTATCAGTTCCGATGGTAAAAGCACAGATGGATGCGGTATTTCAGGATATCCGTCCGGATGCGCTCAAACTGGGAATGATTGCAACACCGGAAATTATGCTTGCAATTTGTGAGAAGCTGATCGAATATAAAGCAGAGAATATTGTGGTGGATCCGGTCATGGTAGCGACGAGTGGAAGTACACTGATGGAAAATCGCACAGTTCGGACGTTAAAAGAGCAATTGATTCCACTGGCAGATATCATTACACCGAATATCAGTGAAGCCATTGTGCTAAGTGGGATTGCCATTAAGTGCAAAGAAGATATGATAAAAGCTGCGGAGGCGATTGCAGCGTATTATACAGGTGCAATCTTGATTAAAGGCGGTCACTTGATGGAATCGGCAGATGATCTTCTCTACCAGAGAGGAGAGACAATCTGGTTGTCCGGTGAACGTTTTGAGAATGAGAATACACATGGAACAGGTTGTACATTATCCTCGGCAATTGCCACGTTTCTTGCAAAAGGGTGTTCCATGGAAGAAAGTGTGCGTAATGCAAAGGAATATGTTGCAGGTGCAATAGCAGCAAATCTGGATTTAGGACGGGGGAGAGGACCTTTATGGCACAATCATGCAATATAAAAAAGCAAAGAGCATTGGCAATCATTGATTTGCTGAAAAAAGAATATCCGGATGCAGGGTGTACTCTGGATTATAATGAGGCATGGAAACTTTTGGTCAGTGTCCGATTGGCTGCACAATGTACTGATGCCCGGGTAAATGTGGTAGTAGAGGGACTTTATGAGCAATTTCCGACGGTAGAGGCATTGGCAAATGCAGATGTGGATGAGATTGAACACATTGTGAAACCTTGCGGATTAGGGCATAGTAAGGCAAGAGATATCAGTGCCTGTATGAAAGTGCTTCACGAACAATATGGTGGAAATGTACCGGATGATTTTGACGCACTGCTGGCACTGCCGGGGGTGGGAAGAAAGAGTGCGAATCTCATTATGGGAGATGTGTTTGGAAAGCCGGCGATTGTAACAGATACTCACTGTATTCGCCTGGTAAACCGTATGGGACTGGTAGATGGGATCAAAGAACCCAAGAAGGTGGAGATGGAACTTTGGAAGATCATTCCGCCGGAAGAAGGAAGTGATTTTTGTCATCGTCTGGTATATCATGGAAGAGCAGTCTGTACAGCGAGGAGCAGACCGGATTGTGCGAATTGTTGTTTAACAGATGTCTGTAAAAAGATAGGAGTATAGTTTGTGGAAAGAGGATAAGAAAATTACCGTGATTCTGCATAAAATACAGATTTGAAAAATGAGCAGGATCTGCATCATCTTGCTCATTTGTCTGGTCGACGCCACACAGCTGTGACGCAATTAATATTATATCGAACTGAATGATGTATGTCAAATGATTTTTTTAATTCTCATGCCTGAATGAGGGAGGAGCATTACAGTTTACTCGGTGGCGTATGTCTGAACCAATGTCATTTACTTAAGAATTTGCCAATACACAGTTGCAGGATATGCTATATGTTTTACCATGTAGGGCTATCTGCAAACGCCGGCACTTAACGTATGACGACCATAGGAGTCATGCGTTTAGTACCGTT
>CAJOPP010000203.1 GCA_905236365.1 uncultured Lachnospiraceae bacterium | reverse complement strand
TGCGGAAGATGGGACTTGAACCCACACGTTGTTGCCAACACTAGATCCTTAGTCTAGCCTGTCTGCCAGTTCCAGCACTTCCGCATATCTAATTTCAAACGCCTTATATATATTACTACTTTTTTTAGAATATTGCAATAGTAAATTTAATTTTTTTATTTTAACCGAAGAGAGCCGGAGATTAAGCATAATAATTACACTTAATCCCATTCTTCTCGTTCTCTTCCCCTTTTAACAAAATACTATAATTCTCAAAAACGATTGATTATGCAAGTTTTGCCTTAGCTACCTCTACTAATTTTGCAAAACCTTCTGCATCTGATACAGCTAATTCAGCAAGCATCTTACGATTCATATCCACACCTGCTAACTTCAATCCATACATAAACTTACTGTAAGATAAACCGTTTAATCTTGCTGCTGCATTAATACGTGCAATCCATAAACGTCTGAACTGTCTCTTTCTCTGCTTTCTTCCTGCATATGAAGAAGTAAGTGCTCTCATAACGGACTGCTTTGCTACTCTATACTGCTTTGATCTTGCTCCTCTATAACCCTTTGCGAGCTTTAATGTTCTGTTATGTCTCTTCTTTGCGCCTACGCCGCCTTTAACTCTTGCCATTTCTATTTCCTCCTAAATTCCATCCAATCTTACAGATAAGGTAAAATCTTCTTCATTACCTTCTCATTAGTCTTATCCATCATAGTTGCTTTTCTAAGATCTCTCTTCTTCTTGGTTGTCTTCTTGGTTAAGATATGACGCTTGTAAGCTTTATTTCTCTTTAATTTACCAGTTCCTGTTTTTGTAAAGCGCTTAGCAGCGGCTCTGTTTGTCTTTAATTTCGGCATTACTATTTCCTCCTTAAATGTCTCTTATATCATAAACTTTGTTTACAATCATATTTTCCAACAATCACTCTTATAAACAAGCGAATGTAAACTAACGTTTTTCCGATAAAAACATTATCATACTTCTTCCCTCAAACTTCGCAGGCTTATCTACTACTGCAACATCGGAAAGCTTCTCAGCAAAGTCATCCAGAATTACTTTGCTCTGATTTACATGAGCAAGCTCTCTACCACGGAAACGTAAAGTAACCTTTACCTTATCCCCTTTTGATAAGAACTTTCTTGCCTGATTCACCTTTGTGTTCAAATCATTCGTATCAATATTCGGTGACAAGCGTACCTCCTTGATCTCAATGGTTTTCTGTTTTTTCTTCGCTTCCTTCTCTTTTCTTGCAAGCTCATAACGGTACTTTCCATAATCAATAATCTTACATACCGGTGGCTTTGCATTCGGAGCAATCTTCACCAAATCCAACTCTGCTTCTCTCGCTAACTTCATAGCATCCTTTGCGGACATAACTCCTAACTGCTCTCCGTCAGAACCAATCAATCTGACTTCCTTATCACGAATCTGCTCATTAATCATTAACTCGCTAATGGTTCCATACCTCCATCTTATATGTTCTCATTGTCTATAGCCTGCACGTGGACATCCTGCAAACCAATCCCCTCAATTTCCCACTCATTATCCCATCTACCAGCATCATACACTTACAACATTTCACAAAGGTACAATACTAATACCAGGCTTTCGCATAAAAAAAGTGGATAGCATAACTACCCACTTTTATTAGAAATCATTGATCAATCACTTAATCAAACCCTTGATAAATATTCTTCTAATAATTAACCCGAGTCGCCTCATGCGCTAAGGTGAGAGTGGATACTCTGCTTCGTTATTCTGTCACACGACCTTCTAACTATACCACATATTTTTCCCCATGTCAAATACTTTTTTATACAGGGAGCGAGAGCGTGTTTTCAAAGAACAGGATTATACCACACAGAACCCTCACCACCAAAAACAAACCAAACTCGCCTCACAATCCATCCCCGCGGTCACCCCAACAAACAGGAATTTAATAATCCTTCCCTGTAATTGGTTCAAATACATGCTTCACTACTGCTTCGTCCGGCTTTACTCTTTTTTGCATGGCCTGTTTGCAGAATTCATTCTGAGATCCAATCTTTTCCAGACCGCGCATATCCTGCTTTGCGTATTCCCGCCCGTTCGGCTGCAAAATATGTGCTTTTAATGTATCTGCTAACTGTAATCTCAGTATGCTGATCACTTGCTGTTTCAGATTCTCATCCTCAACCGGGAAAGTAATCTCTACTCTTTTGTCCAGGTTTCGTGGCATCCAGTCTGCACTGCCCATGTACACATCTTCAAATCCACCATTGTAGAAATAGAAGATTCTTGCATGTTCGAGAAAATTGCCAACTATGGAGCGGACATGAATATTCTCGGAAATTTCCGGAATACCGACCTTGAGACAACAGATGCCTCTGACAATCAGATCAATCTTTACTCCTGCGGAACTCGCTCTATAAAGTGCTTCAATAATATCCGGATCACATAAAGAATTCATCTTTGCAACAATCCTTGCTTCTTTCCCCTTTTGGGCATTATCAAGCTCACGATTGATCAACATCAGAAACTGATCTTTCATCCAGATTGGTGCCACCATTAATTTGTTCCATGCCGGTGGTTCCGAATAGCCGGATAACATATTAAAGACTGCGGTTGCATCTTCTCCGATTGCATCATTACAAGTCAGCAGTCCCATATCGGTATATTGCTTTGCAGTGACATCGTTGTAGTTTCCGGTTCCTAAATGTACATAGCGCCTGATTCCCTCCTCTTCTTTTCTCACGACCAATGCAATCTTGGAATGGGTCTTTAATCCTACGAGTCCATAGATTACATGACAACCGGCTTTCTCTAGCATTTTTGCCCAGCCGATATTATTTTCTTCATCAAATCTGGCTTTCAACTCCACTAAAACAGTAACCTGCTTTCCGTTCTCCGCCGCCCGCGCCAGAGATGCAACAATCGGGGAATTCCCACTTACTCTGTATAACGTCTGTTTAATCGCTAATACATTGGGATCATTTGCCGCCTGGGAAATAAAGTCCACAACCGGCGTAAACTCATAATACGGATGATGCAATAAAATATCATGTTCTCTGATCTGTTCAAAGATACCACGTTCTCTATCCAATCCCGGAACACGTTGCGGCACAAATTTTGGAAGTTTGTATTCATCAAATCCGTCTAAACCGTACACCTTCATCAGGAAAGTCAAGTCCAGTGGCCCCTTTATCTTATATAGATAATTCTCATCCACATTCAGCTGTTCCATCAATTTCTTTTGTAACCGCTTATCCATAGTGTCCGCAACCTCAAGTCGGATTACTTCCCCCCACTGGCGCATCCGGAGTTGTTTCTCAATCTCTTTCAACAGATCTGCAGCATCATCTTCATCAATGGACAGATCCGCATTACGCATAACACGATATGGATGAGCACTCAGGATCGTATAATTGAGGAATAATTTATCGAGATTACGTTCAATCACTTCCTCTAACAAAATGATTGCCGTCTCTCCCTCTTTATCTGAAGGAATCCGTACAATTCTCGGAAGAACACTAGGCACCTGTACTGTTGCAATATCCACAACATCTGCTTTTTTATTGTCCTTGATCAGTGCACCAATATTCAGAGTCCGGTTCTGAATAAGAGGAAATGGTCTGGACTGGTCTACAGCCATAGGGGTCAGAACCGGATATACATTCTTTTGAAAATATTCATCTACAAATTCTGCCTGTTGCTCAGACAGATCCTCATGCTGTTTTACAAGATACAGACCACATTTTTCAAGTTGCGGCAACAGAGAACGATTTAATGTCTTATACTGGTCTGCCATAAATTCTTTTGCTTCCGGAAGAATCGCTGCCAACTGCTCTTTCGGTGTCATTCCGGCTATATCCTGCTTCGTGTAATCTGCATGCACCATATCGATCAAGGAAGCAATACGAACCATAAAAAATTCATCCAAATTAGAGGCAGAAATACTTAGAAATTTGATTTTTTCGAACAATAAATTATTCTTATCCTTGGCCTCTGCAAGAATTCGTCTGTTAAATTGCAACCATGACAGTTCTCTGTTTTCCAGATATTCCGGTTTCAAATACTTACTCTTTTCTTTCATATGCCATGCGCTCCTTTTTGCTTTAAAACTGGCTTGATACCATACACCTGTTCAAAGAAATCTGCCTTATCATCAAAAAGTCCTCTTTCTAATGTCAGGTCATTCAACGTATCAATCGTAATGACTAACTTCTTATCTTTTACCACAATATGATAGGCATTCGCCTTTTGTTTATGCGAACGATCCATTGCATTGGCAACCTTTAAAATGGCAACCAGCTTTGCTATCGTCATATAATTGCAATCCCCTATCTTTCCCTGCAATTCCTGATAATCCGGCAATGGTATGGAATTATATTTTACAATATTTGCAATCTCCTCCCGTTCTTTCTGAGATAACCCTATAATTTCCGTTGACTGAATAATCGTATAGCCATTGTCCGATGCCTGATTCAAATTGATAAATTTACCGCAATCATGCAGTATCGCCGAAATTTCCAGCTGCAATCGTTCTTTTTCTTTCAGTCCATGAATATTCTTCGTCTTTTCAAAGATCATATCCGCTATCTTTGATACATTGATATTATGATCTTTATTACAATAATACCGCTTTGCAATCTGTTGTACGGATGACCGGATATCATCCGTGAAATTCCTATGGAATGTCAGCTTCTTAGTCTTTTCCATTTCATCTACAATGATTCCGTCACAAAGATCAACATTCGGTGTCCAGATCAGATCTGCCTTTGACTGTCTTAAAAAGATACCATAGGTCATCGCTGCTGGCAACAGCAAGGTTGCTCTTTCATATGGTATCTTATACTCTGCTGCCAGATCCGATGGATTCCGACTGATCAATTTCTCAAAAGCAGCATTCAGCTGACTCTCATCAAAGTGATCCTTAATCCCTAATTCCGGAACAATTCGAATCAGACTCGTTATTTCGTCTCCGATGGCAATAATATTTTTCAGTGCTTTCTCACCCATATAATATCGCTTGAACGCATCGATCTCATTTGCAATATACTCCTCCATAACCCGCTCTAAGCGTTCTACATTTACACGGAAAGATTTCAAACGATCTCTTACACGCAATGCACCAATGGAAATATTCTGCGTAGCTGTCAATTTTTGATTATTCATAAGGGAAATCTGAATGCTACCCCCACCAATATCTACAATCGCAGTATTTTTTTCTACGATTTTCTCAAAATTTTCTGTTTTGACCGCAAGACCTTTATACATCAGAAACCGATGTTCGGAATTTCCAAGAATCTCCACTTTGATTCCTGTACGAAGCTTTAACTGATCCAACACCATCATTTTATTTTTGGCTTCCCGCAAAGCACTTGTCGCGTATGCACGGTATTCCGTTGTACCATATTCTCTCATTTTTTGAGAAAAACGGTTCAGAATATCACATAACTTTTCAACTGATTTTTGGGAAATATAGCCATTTGCATACGTGCCGGAGCCCAACTCAATAATATTGCTGACATAATCTAACTGTCGATATCCTTTTTTTGCCGTAATTTCATATATCTTCATCGTTACATCAGTTGAGCCTACATCAATTGCTGCAAATGTTTTATAAGCCATTGTCACACCCCTTTCTATCTATTACATATATACAATTTTCAACTCCCCCAAGTCAACCTCTTTTGTCATCACAAAAAAGCTGTTTCCGGCTCATAATGTGCAGAAATAAAAAGTTCTGCGATCGTATCCATTCAGCTATGCTTCATAGATACGCGACAGGCATAGTTCTCACGCACATTCCAGTATGCCTGTCGTATTGTAAATTCAAGACTCGCTCGCGAGTCTTGGCGCGGGATTTGCGTCAGCTATGCTGACATATTTCATATGCAAATCCCT
>CAJOPP010000202.1 GCA_905236365.1 uncultured Lachnospiraceae bacterium | reverse complement strand
GAAAGCCTTTCGATCCCACGTCCATCGCCGAGGTGGATCTGAAACAGCGCAACCAGGAGCGCCAGAAAGGCGGGCTGGGCATTTTCCCCTTTGGCCCCGGGGAGGGACTTTTTACAAGGGAATTTTATGGAAATTGTTATAAAGCATTGAAAGAGGATGGCATTCTTGTGAACCAGCATGAAAGTCCGTTTTATCCCGGGGATGCGGCTGCATGTCAGCGAGCCCATCGGAATATTGTGGAATCGTTCCCAATCAGCAAAGTTTATCAGGCACATATCCCAACCTACTCCTCCGGTCACTGGCTGTTTGGATTTGCTTCCAAAAAGTATCACCCATTAAGAGATTTGGACGAGAAACGTTGGAATGACAGGGGATTGAAGTGTCAGTATTATACGACGATGCTGCATAAAGGAGCATTTTATATTCCGGCATATGTGGAAGAGATGTTGAAAGATGTGGAACGTTAATAAATTTATCGCTTGTGGAGTATATCTCAAGATGATTACTGGTAACTGTTCAGCTCTGCTGAATAGATACGATTACTATTTATATGCCATAGGCTGCGTGTGTGCAACGACATTATACAAGGAGAAACAATATGTTACAGAAAAATACCGAAACATTTTTAGAATGTGACAAAGAATATAGAGAGGCAGAAATTATTCTCTTTGGTGCCCCTTTTGATTCTACCACATCGTATCGTCCAGGAACAAGATTTGGAAGCTCCGCCATTCGACGGGAGTCTTTTGGAATCGAGAGCTACAGTCCCTATCAGGATAAAGATCTGATCGACGCTCCGGTAATGGATAGTGGCGATATTGAATTGTCTCTTGGAGATACAGCAGTGTGCCTGGATCAGATCGAGCAGCGAACCGGGGAGATTTTGCATGATGGAAAGCTCCCTTTTATGCTGGGCGGCGAACATCTTGTGACGCTGGGTGCGTTCCGGGCGGTACAAAAGATATATCCGGATGTGCATATTCTGCATTTTGATGCCCATGCAGATCTGCGGAATGAGTATCTGGGAGTTAAGCTATCTCATGCCTGCGTGCTTCGCAGATGCCAGGAACTGATTGGAGATGGAAGGATTCATCAGTTTGGGATTCGTTCCGGTGACAGGGAAGAGTTTGCATGGGGTAAGGAACATGTGGAGACACACCGTTTTAATTTTCAAGGGCTGACAGAAGTTGTAGAGAAACTAAAAGGCACGTCCGTCTATTTTACATTGGATCTGGATGTCTTAGATCCGTCTGTATTTCCGGGGACGGGAACGCCGGAACCGGGTGGCGTGAGTTTTGAAGATCTTCGAAAGGCAGTGACAGAAGTGTGTCAGAATCTTCGTATTGTGGGATGTGACGTAAACGAGCTTTCACCGCATTATGATTCCAGTGGAGTATCGACTATGGTGGCATGTAAGATTGTGCGGGAGATGTTGCTTGCGTTAAAGTAGGAACTAAATTCCGGGAGCAAACCTGTGCATTTTTTTGCCCCGGCAAAGCTGATGCACATTTTTTTTGCAAGAACGAATGAGGTGTTTTGGAATAAGAGAGAAAAGGAGAGCAAAGATGGGAAGAGTATTGATCATTGGCTGTGGCGGTGTTGCCGGTGTAGCCATTCAGAAATGTTGTCAGAACAGTGAGGTATTTGAGGAAATCTGCATTGCAAGCCGTACAAAGTCCAAATGTGATGCGTTGAAGGAGAAGTTAGAGGGAAACACCAGGACAAAGATTACGACGGAACAAGTGGATGCAGACAAGGTTGAAGAGCTGGTGGCACTGATCAGAAAAGTGAAACCGGATCTGGTTATGAATATTGCACTTCCTTATCAGGATTTGACGATCATGGATGCCTGTCTGGAATGTGGTGTCAACTATATGGATACTGCCAATTATGAACCGGAAGATATTACGGATCCGGAATGGCGTGCTATTTATGAAAAGCGTTGTGAGGAAGCGGGATTTTCTGCATATTTTGATTATTCATGGCAGTGGGCTTATCAGGAGAAGTTTGAGAAAGCCGGTCTCACAGCGCTATTGGGCAGTGGATTTGATCCGGGCGTAACACAGGCTTATTGTGCATATGCCAGGAAACATTTATTTGATACGATTGACACGATTGATATCTTAGACTGTAATGGCGGCGATCATGGCTATCCTTTTGCAACCAACTTTAACCCTGAAATCAATTTAAGGGAGGTGTCTGCACCTGGTTCTTATTGGGAAGATGGACATTGGGTGGAGATTCCGGCTATGAGTATCAAGCGGGAATATGATTTTGATCAGGTGGGCAAAAAGGACATGTATCTCCTTCATCACGAAGAGATTGAATCATTAGCAAAGAATCTGCCGGAAGTCCGGAGAATTCGGTTTTTTATGACCTTTGGACAAAGTTATCTGACCCATATGAATTGTCTGGAAAATGTGGGGATGCTCTCTACAGAACCGATTGACTACGAGGGACATTCCATTGTGCCAATTCAGTTCTTAAAGGCGTTGCTTCCGGATCCGGCGACTCTTGGACCGCGGACGGTTGGAAAGACAAATATCGGATGTATCATTACCGGT
>CAJOPP010000201.1 GCA_905236365.1 uncultured Lachnospiraceae bacterium | reverse complement strand
TTTGATATGGACGGTGTGATTTTTGACTCTGAGAGATTGTATCGAAAACACTGGATGATGACAGCCAAAGAATATGGAATTGCAGAGGAGAAAATGCAGGAGTTGTGCAACCTGATTGCAGGGGCTACAAGAGAACACAATGAGAAGTTGATGAAATCTCATTTTGGAGAAGATTTTGATTACAATACATTTCGGGAGAAAACATTGGCTCGTCTGGATGCAGATATTCTGGAAAATGGAGTGGAGTTAAAACCGGGCGTATTGGAACTTTTTCAGTATTTGAAGGACAATCATTACAAAATCGCTCTGGCGACTTCCACGCAGAAAGAACGGGCAGAACGCAACTTAAAAAAAGCAGGGATTATAGAGGTATTCGATAAAATTGTTTATGGAGGGACGGTACCACATGGAAAACCGGCACCGGATATTTATTTAAAAGCCTGTGAGGAATTGGGAGTGGAACCGGCTAAAGCGATTGGAATAGAAGATTCGATTAATGGTGTGAAATCTTCATCGTCAGCAGGTCTTTACACGATTATGGTAATTGATCTGATTCAGCCGACAGAAGAAGTTAAGGAGCTTGCAGATGCGATTTATGATTCTCTTTTTGATGTGATCACATTTTTACAAAAGGAATAGCTTCGAACTTAGTGCTGGCGTTTTCCGGAGCTTTTTCAAACTTTATTTACAGCCACTCTTGTTGTTTTCAGTATAAATCGACTGTGAATAGAAAATAAAGTGAGTGAATAATTTCAGAGCCTTTCTCATATATTGCACTATGAAGATGGAAACAGTTATACAGAAATCAAATAAGGAGTGTAGGTATATGAGTGTGGGAAGAAAATTTGTGGTTGTGATAAGAGGATTGATTATTTCATATGCGGTGACAGGGATATTATTGGTATTGCTGGCATTTCTGGTATTTAAGTTCCAATTGGCAGAATCCATCACAGATATCGCGATCGTGGCCATTTATGTGATCGTGACCTTTATAGGAGGTTTTATTACAGGGAAAAAGGTAAAAGAACAGAAATTCCTATGGGGACTTCTCCTGGGATTGCTATACATATTGATCATCTCTGCTGTGGCAATTGCGATTGGTCAGGCATTTCATGTGACGAGTACTGCCAATTTGAGTACTGCTGCTTTATGCATTGGCGGCGGATTGTTGGGAGGCATGTTAAGTTAACGTCGTCTGCGTTCGGCTCTATTTAATCGTTGACCTTAGAAAAACCTTATGTTATAATGAGGGGCAGAATTATTTTTTAGGAATGGGAGGTAACCGGAATGAAACATATTAAGACATTAACAGACAAGACTTTGAAGAGTACAATGGCAAAAGGTGGATGCGGCGAGTGCCAGACATCTTGCCAGTCAGCTTGTAAGACATCTTGTACATTTGGTAATCAGACTTGCGAGAATAAGTAGGATACAGGTCTGTAATGATTACAGCTTCTGATTCTGATCAAAGACTTGTGAGAATAAGCAGGATGATCCTTGTTTAGCAAAAGAAAAGAATAAAGAGGGCTGCTTTTTGGCTGTCCTCTTTCGTTGCGTTTTTAACGCAACTTAGAAGGAGTAAAAGTGATACATCAATATAAAAACAATGGGTATAATATTGTACTGGATGTCTGTAGCGGTTCTGTACATGTTGTGGATGATCTGGTTTATGATGTGATTGCCCTCTATGAAGAATATGAAAAAAAGGATATAATTGAGAAACTTCCACAATATCCTCCGGAGGAGATTTCAGAGGCCTGCGAAGAGATTGAACTGCTAAAAGAAAATGGACAACTCTTTACAGAGGATGTTTATAAGGATGCGATTATTGACTTCAAAAAGAGAAAGACTGTTGTGAAAGCATTGTGTCTCCATATCGCCCATGATTGTAATCTGGCATGCAAGTATTGTTTTGCCGGAGAAGGAGAATATCACGGAGACCGCTCTTTAATGAGTTATGAAGTAGGAAAGAAAGCACTTGACTTTCTGATCGCAAATTCCGGTAACCGGGTGAATCTGGAAGTGGATTTCTTTGGCGGAGAGCCGCTTATGAATTTTCAGGTGGTCAAAGATCTGGTTGCTTACGGAAGAAGCAAAGAAAAGGAATATAATAAAAAATTCCGCTTTACGCTTACAACCAATGGTCTGTTGATCGATGATGATGTGATTGAGTTTGCAAATAAAGAGATGGCGAATGTTGTCCTCAGTATTGATGGACGAAAGGAAGTACATGATTTCATGCGTCCGACTCGCAACGGGAAAGGAAGCTACGATCTCATTGTGGACAAGTTCAAAAAAGTAGCAGAGTCCCGCAATCAGACAAACTATTATGTGCGAGGTACCTTTACCCATCATAATCTTGATTTTTCAAAAGATGTGATGCATCTTGCAGACTTAGGGTTCAAGCAGATTTCTGCGGAGCCGGTTGTGGCAGCGGAGGATCAGGAATATGCGATCCGGGAAGAGGATCTGCCGCAATTGTTTGAAGAATATGATAAATTAGCGAAAGAGATGGTGGAGAGAGAAAAAGCCGGAAATGGGTTTAACTTTTTCCATTTTATGATAGATTTAACGGGTGGCCCTTGTTTGTATAAGCGTCTTTCCGGATGTGGTTCCGGAACGGAATATCTGGCAGTTACACCTTGGGGGGACCTGTATCCGTGTCATCAGTTTGTGGGACAGGAAGCGTTCAAACTGGGAAATGTGGATACCGGGATTCAGAAGACAGAGCTGGTGGACGAATTCAAACTTTGCAATGTATACGCAAAGGACAAATGTAGGGATTGTTTTGCAAGATTCTACTGTAGCGGAGGGTGCGCAGCGAACTCCTATAATTTTCATGGAAATCTGTTAGACGCCTATGATATTGGATGTGAGCTGGAGAAAAAACGAGTAGAATGTGCAATTATGATAAAAGCCGCATTACAAGAAGAAGGAGAGTAAAAAAATGAAAAAGGCAAAAAGAAACAGTGTGCTGACGATAATCATCTTTATCCTGGCACTGGCGCTCGGAATCTATACAACGGTAATAGGTCTGGGCAAGGAACACATTGGAACAGCAGAGAATATTATTTTAGGACTTGATCTTGCGGGTGGTGTCAGTATTACTTATGAGATTCAGGATGAGAATCCGACGGACCGGGAGATTGAAGATACTGTAAAGCGTTTGCAGATGCGTGCAGACACTTACTCAACGGACAGTAGTGTATATAGGGAAGGTTCAGACCGTATTAACATTGAGATTCCGGGTGTCAGTGATGCAAACAAGATTCTGGAGGAGCTGGGTAAGCCGGGGGCTCTTGAATTTCTGGACGAGGATAATTACAGCAAGTTTGCTGCTGGTGAAGAGTATGAGCCATTGCTTACCGGTTCTGATGTTAAGGATGCTGACCCGGGAACCAATAATTCCGGTACAGTAAAAGAGTATATCGTTCAGTTGGCATTTAATGATGCAGGTACCCAGAAGTTTGCAGATGCGACATCAGCGAATGTTGGTAAGCGTATTTATATTATTTATGATGGTGCTGTAGCTTCCGCACCGACAGTTCAGACCGCAATCACAGGTGGTAGTGCTATGATCAATGGAATGTCGGACTTTGAAGAGGCAGAACGTCTTGCACAGACGATTAGAATCGGTGCACTTCCATTAACCCTTAAGGAATTACGTTCAAACGAGGTAGGAGCGACCTTGGGACAGGATGCTTTGAAAACAACTTTAAAGGCCGGAGCGATAGGTATGGCTTTGGTTGCGATCATTATGATTATTATTTACCTGTTGCCTGGATTTATTGCTGTATTGGCATTGATCGCCTATGTTGTATTGATGCTGCTTTGTCTGAATGCATTTAATGCAAGCTTGACATTGCCAGGACTTGCCGGTATCGTATTGACGATAGGTATGGCGGTTGATGCGAATGTTATCATCTTTGCACGTATTAAAGAAGAGTTGGGTGCAGGTGCATCTGTAAAGGGTGCGATTGATGCCGGATTTGACAAGGCATTATCTGCAATTTTGGATAGTAATATTACAACTTTGATTGCAGCAGTTGTACTGTATATCATGGGCATCGGTTCCATTAAAGGTTTTGCACTGACCCTTGGAATTGGTATCGTATTATCCATGTTTACAGCTCTTTTTGTTACAAGACACTTATTGAAATCGTTTTATGCATTAGGTCTTCAGGATCCAAAATTCTATGGTTCAAAGAAAGAGGCGAAGGTTCAGGGTTATGTAAAATTCAGTCGGATTGCATACACGATTTCCATTGTAGTGATTGCAGCCGGTCTGATCGCATTACCGGTCTTTAAGAGCAAAGACGGTTCTACTTTGAATTATAGTCTGGAGTTTACCGGCGGTACTTCCATGACGGTAGATTTTGGACAGAATTATGATTTAGAGGCGGCAGAAAGCCAGATTCTTCCTGTAATCGCAGAGGCAGCTAATATTTCAACTGCAGACATTCAGGTACAGAATGTGCAGGACTCAAATGAAATCGTATTTAAGACTTCAGAATTAAATGCAAGCCAGCGTGATGCAGTGGATACTGCGCTTCGCGATAATTTTGAGGTAAATGAGTTTAACTTTGAGAATATCAGTTCTACGATTAGTAGTGAGATGCAGAGAAATGCAATTTGTTCCGTAGTGATCGCGACCGTGTTGATGCTTCTCTACATTGCAATCCGGTTTAGTGATGTGAAGTTTGGTGCAGCTGCGGTTATCGCATTGTTACATGACGTGTTGGTTGTATTTACCGTATACTCCATTGGAAGATTGTCAGTGGGTAATACATTCATTGCATGTATGTTGACGATTGTAGGTTATTCCATCAACGCAACGATCATTATATTTGACCGTATTCGTGAGAATCTGATAACAATGAAGAGCAAAGGTGCAACCTATGAAAATATAGTAAATACATCTATTTCACAAACGTTTACAAGAACAATCTACACTTCCTTAACAACGTTTGTAATGATATTTGTTTTATATATCATGGGTGTAGCTTCGATTAAAGAGTTTGCACTTACATTGATGTGTGGTATTATCTGTGGTGCATATTCATCGGTATGTATCACCGGACCATTGTGGCATCTGCTTAAGACCAGAATTGGTACAGATGCTAAGGGTAATAACAATAAGAAAGCCAAGAACGCATCAGCTACAAATAAAAAGACTAAGAAAGCATAAAAGCGATAAAAAAGGATAGGGACATGGCGGTTGCCGTGTCCCTATCCTAAATTAGGAAGCTTATAAATAGAGGAAATGATTATGGCAGAACAAAATTGGGTCATACGAACCAAACGAGCAGATTTTGATGCACTTAGTGAACAATTTCATATTGATCCGGTAGTGGCACGCATTATGGTCAACAGGGATATTGAAGAATCCAGGTTTCAGAGCTTCTTGCATCCGGAACTGGAAGCACTCTACGATCCATTTCTGATGGAAGATATGAATCAGGCTGTTCGTATCATTATTCATGATATTGAAGAAGGATATCCAATTCGGATTGTATCGGATTATGATGTGGATGGAGTGATGTCCAATTATATTTTGTATAAAGGGTTCAGGCGGATCGGTGCAGATGTAGACTATGTGATTCCTCATAGAGTGAAAGACGGATATGGTATTAATGAAGAGATTATAGAAAAAGCTGCGAAGGATGGAATACACACGATTGTTACATGTGATAACGGGATTGCAGCAAGTGATGCCCTGGCGAAGGCAAAAGAATTGGGCTTAACGGTTGTGGTCACAGATCATCATCAGGTTCCTTTTACTATGGAAGGAGAGAACAAACAGTACATTTTACCTCCGGCAGATGCGATTTTGAATCCTAAGAAAGAATCCTGTCACTATCCGTTCGACGATCTTTGCGGTGCAGGAGTGGCGTATAAGCTGATTGATGCACTCTATCAGAAGCGGGGCGTGCCGAAGGAGGAATTGTATTCCTTACTGGAATTTGTGGCGATTGCAACTATATGCGACGTAGTTTCCTTGCAGGATGAAAACCGGATTTTTGTTGTAAAGGGTCTGGAGCGGCTGAACCATTCAAAAAATAATGGATTGCGTTCACTGATTCGGGTCAATGAATTGTCAGATGTGAATATCGATGCATATCATGTTGGCTTTAAACTGGGTCCGTGTATCAATGCATCGGGAAGATTGGAAAGTGCCGTTGCTTCCATGAAGCTTCTGCTGGAAGAGGATACGGAAGCAGCTATGACAAAGGCAATGCAGATCCGGGCGATGAATGAGGAACGGAAAGAAATGACCCTTCGGGGAGTAGAAAAAGCCAGAGAGTATTTGCAGAATGCAATACAAATGAAGGTTTTTGTGATTTATCTGCCGGATTGTCATGAAAGTCTGGCGGGAATCATTGCCGGTCGGATTCGGGAAGAATACCATCATCCGGTGCTAGTGGTAGTAAATGGAGAGGAAGCGGGTGTTTTGAAAGGATCGGGACGCTCCATTGAAGAATATCATATGTTTGATGCACTATCGGAATGCAGTGATTTATTACTGCGCTTTGGCGGTCATGCCATGGCCGCAGGATTTTCAATCCGAAAAGACAATTTAGAGGCATTTACGCAACAGATCAATGAACGATGTACACTGTCAGAACAGGCATTTATTCCAAAGATAAGGATTGATGTTCCGATGCCGATATCCTATATCAGGGAGGATCTGATAGAAGAGATTGAGAATCTGGCACCATTTGGAAAAGGAAATGAAAAACCCATTTTTGCACAGAAGGATTTGAATGTGTTATCTGCAAAGATTTTGGGGAAAGATCAAACAGTTGTAAAAGTAACTTTGGAAAGTAAGGATGGATTTGTGGGGGAAGGAATCTATTTTCAGGCAGAGGAATTTTCAAACAATATTATTCAGTGGTTTGGTCAGGAGGAATATGACAAATTACTTCATGGCTGGCTGAACAATGTGGTGTTGAATATAGTATATTATCCGGTTATCAATGAATTCAATGGAAATAGGTCAATTCAATTGCAAATTAAGCGGTATTCTATGGCAACAGTACGGGAAGTGCTATAAATTACAAGGAATATTTGTCATTTTATGGCATTTTTTACAAAATTTAGAATTTGTCAAAGATTTACGTTACATCTGAAGCAAGATAGGATATACTATATTTTATCCGGTATTGCAAATGGACGACAAAGGAAAAGAAGGTGAAATTATGGCAGAGATTATGAAGAAAGACAGGGAACTCAGTACACCGAAGGATTTTACTCCTCCGGAAGAGCTGTATCAAACATTGATTGAGAAGGTGTTAGAGTACCATCCGAATACAGATATCACCATGATAGAGAAGGCATACGCAATCGCCAGCAAGGCACATGAGGGACAATTGCGGAAGTCTGGTGAGCCATATATCATGCATCCTTTGTGTGTTGCGATTATTTTAGCAGAGTTACAGTTGGATAAAGAGACGATTGTAGCCGGCATCCTGCATGATGTAATTGAAGATACCATCATGACAGATGAAGAAATCGAAAAAGAATTTTCAGCAGAAATCCTGCTTTTGGTCGATGGTGTAACAAAGTTGACACAGCTTAATTTTTCCCAGGATAAAGTGGAATTGCAGGCAGAGAATCTTCGGAAGATGTTTCTTGCTATGGCGAAGGATATCCGGGTGATATTGATCAAATTAGCAGATCGATTGCATAATCTGAGAACGCTTCAGTACCAGTCTCCGGCAAAGCAGATTGAAAAGGCAAAAGAGACGATGGAGATTTACTCCCCGATTGCTCATCGACTTGGTATCAGTAAGATCAAGGTAGAGTTGGATGATCTCTCCCTGCAGTATTTAGAACCGGAAAAATTTAAAGAATTAAAGGCAGAACTGGATGAACGCCTGGAGGAACGGGAGACTTTTATCCAGAATATTGTCCACGATGTAAAAGAGTGTATTGAGGATGCGGATATTCAGGCTGAGATCAGCGGAAGAGTAAAGCATCTGTTCAGTATTTATAAGAAGATGGTGAACCAGGATAAAACACTGGATCAGATTTACGATATTTTTGCAGTCCGTATTATTGTGGATAGTGTAAGAGATTGTTATGCGGCACTGGGAATCATTCATGAGAAATACAAACCGATTCCCGGACGGTTTAAGGATTATATAGCGATGCCAAAGGCCAATATGTATCAGTCTTTGCATACAACATTGATCAGTGAGAGTGGACAGCCGTTCGAGATTCAGATACGTACGTATGACATGCATAACACCGCGGAATATGGTATTGCTGCACATTGGAAATACAAAGAAAATTTAAGTGGAATATCTCAGGATCGGGAAGAGGAGAAGCTGGTCTGGTTAAGACAGATTTTAGAATGGCAGAGGGATACGGAAGATAACAAGGAATTCATGAGTACGGTCAAGACCGATCTGGATCTCTTTGCAGAGCAGGTGTACTGCTTTACGCCCAATGGAGATGTCAAGAGTCTTCCGGCAGGTTCTAACCCGATTGATTTTGCATACAGTATCCATTCGGCAGTTGGCAATAAGATGGTGGGAGCAAGAGTGAACGGAAGACAGGTTCCGGTGAACTATACATTGCGAAATGGAGACCGCGTAGAGATTGTTACTTCTCAAAACTCAAAAGGACCAAGTCGTGACTGGTTGTCCATTGTAAAGTCTGCCCAGGCGAGAAGTAAGATCAATCAGTGGTTCAAACAGGAATTTAAAGAAGAGAATATTAACAGAGGAAAAGAACTGTTAATGAACTATTGTAAGGCAAAGGGATATAATTATGCGGATTATTCCAAGCCTAATATGTTAAAGGCAGTCATGACCAAGTATAATTTCCAGGATTGGGACTCTGTTCTGGCTGCCATCGGCCACGGGGGCTTAAAAGAAGGTCAGGTTATGAATAAACTGATCGAGGCTCAGATAAAGGAAGAAAAGACGAAACAGACTGAAGAAGATCTGTTAGAACAGTTGAATCACAGTGGTAATCTTCAAAGACTGAACCGTTCCAAAGGTGGAATTACCGTCAAAGGCGTGGATGATGTGGCAGTCCATTTTTCAAGATGTTGTTCACCGGTTCCGGGAGATGAGATTGTTGGATTTGTGACGAGAGGGCGGGGAATTTCCATTCACAGGACAGATTGTGTCAATGTGTTGGGAATGGGATCCGCGGATCGATTCCGGTTGATTGAGGCAGAATGGCAGGAAGATGCCATACAGAATGCAAATGCAACGTATTCTACGGAGATTCGAATTTTTGCAGCGGA
>CAJOPP010000200.1 GCA_905236365.1 uncultured Lachnospiraceae bacterium | reverse complement strand
TGTACCACACAGAACTCTCACCACCAAAAACAAACCAAACTCGCTTCACAATCCCTCCTCGTGGCCACCCCCACAAACAGGAATTTAACAGATTCTATCTACTTGCGGATTGCTTCGATAGGGTGCAATTTTGCTGCCCATCTTGCTGGAAAAAAGCCTGCAAGGATGCCTAGTACAATGGCAAAAATAACTGCAGATATTGCAAGCCATGGTGGAATAATGGCAAGTTTCATTCCATCCATAATCTCTAGTTTCAGTAATTTAACTGCAAGTTTATTGACACCAAGCTCTGTCACTCCGTAAGATAAAATCACTCCGAACAGCCCTCCAATTCCTCCCAGTATACCGGATTCCAAAAGAAAAAGATAGAGTAAATCATCTGTGTCACAGCCCAATACCTTTAGCATTCCAATCTCCGCAATTCGGTCATATACCGAAGTTGTCATGGAATTGCCTATTCCGATTACAGCAACCACCAAAGCAATCATACCAATTCCTCCTAAAAGGAACTGGGCTGTTTTAATTTCCCGCTGCGTACTTTCCACAAATTCTTTTTCACTCTCTGCCTGAAATCCCATATCCTGTAAACGTTCCATAACCTGATCCACATGCGTGACATCATCCACATCAACGTATACCATATCATAAATCCATTCGTTGTAACTCTCGCCATTTTCCGTTTCCGGCTGTCCATAGATTTTTCCATTTTCTTTATGCCGTTTTAGATATTTTTTTAGTTGTTCCAGATCAAGATATACGCTATAATCAAATCCTTTCACCATGCCGGAAACTGATAACTTATCTTTTTGCTCCTTATTTTCAAAATAATAACTTATATCTACATTCTTTCCAGATAAATTCAACCTTTCTTCATCCTCTTTATAGACCGACTTGTAGCTTTCCGTAGAGTTTGCATTAATCATCATGTCCAATGCATACTCCCCGATCAGCACTTCAGGTCTGCTTCCCTCTTGTTTCGGCAATTCACCATTTTTCAACTCGAGGCATTCCAAATATTCTCTTGGAACTCCTACTATATTGGAATACAATACATAACGTCCATATTTCAATGAAGAATACATATTCAGGATGGGATACACATTCTCTACATATTCAAGTTCACCCATCTGTGCAAGCTTACGATCCGTAAGCATTTTGGCTTTGCGGGTCGCATTATCTGCACCATATACTGTAATACGCTTAACACTTCCATTTGCTTCCAGACTTGCCAGCATTTCCTCTTTCACTCCAATCCCCAGTGCCATCAGCGAAACGATTGAGATCACGCCGATCACCACTCCAAGAATTGTCAGGAATGTTCTCACTCCCCGTTGTTTCATACTGGTAATGCACATTCTCCAAATCCAGTTCATTTTCCTCCACCAACTCTCTCATCCTTCAATAAATTCCTCTAACAATCTTGCTTTTCGTTTTTTTCTCTTGTAGAGATAAAACACAATTACTCCAAGGAATACAATAACAACCAACCATCTGGACAGAATCTTTATCAATTCAGACGCACTGTTTCCATCTTTCACTTTTTCAAGATTCTTATATTCCGGTTTTCTCACAACCAGAGAGATTTTCTTTTCTTCTGTAAAAGCATTTCCTTCTTTATCCTCATATGTCACAATAATTTTATTCATCACATTTCCATCAGTGGTTACTTTGACAGCATTGGTCAAAAGATCAATGGTACCGCTTTTCCCGGATTCAATGTTACCGATAAACTGATTGCTTTCATCTACACTTTCACCCGCCAGTCCGGCCCTCACATTATATACCGTTCCTGCTCCCAAATTGTTGACCTCTCCCATGATTTCCACCGTATCTCCCAATTGACACTCCATTGGTGGATCCATTATAATCTGAGAAATATCAATTCTTGCATCCAGATGAACCGGAATATACAGAATTTCTTCTTCGCTATACTCATATCCTCCTGTATTTTCATATTTCATCTTAACAGCTACCTTATACGACTTTTCTTCCAACCCCACAATTGCTTTCATGGCAAATGAAATTGTCTTTTCACTTTCTGCATCAATCTGGTCAATATATGCTGTACCGGCATCCTTCACCGGAACAAATTCCCCTCCATCCGCAAGAACAGATAACTGCATATTTTTTATAATTCGTTGTGATGTATTGTCCAAGGTAATCTCTAATGTAAATTCCTTTCCAACAGTTACCTCGTTCTCCTTAATCTTATATCCTGATACAATCACACGCGGAGTCGCTGCACGAGATACATTTGCAAAACATAAAACACAAAAAATAATTGCAAATAACATGCTATGTCTCTTTCTGATCTTCATTCTTTTCTTCCTTTCTTTTTCTAAATTTTATACCAGGGTTTCAAATACTCTGTTTTGTTTTCCATGAATCAATCCACAATCTCTCCATCCACTAATCGAATCATTCGATCCGCCTCTCGTGCCAGGTCGATATTATGGGTAATCAGCACCAACGTCTGATTTAATTGTTTGACAGAATTTTGCAATAACGTCATGACCTCATTTCCGTTCTTTGAGTCCAGTGCTCCTGTCGGCTCATCTGCCAGAATCAAAGACGGTCTGTTTGCCAACGCTCTTGCGATAGCAGCCCTTTGCTGCTGTCCGCCGGACAGCTGATTGGGTAAATGTTTTCTTCGATCCTGCAACCCCAAAATCTCCATAATATGTTCAATATATTCCTTGTCCGGCTTTCTATGATCCAGCAAAAGCGGCATGGTTATATTTTCTTCTACCGATAACACCGGAATAAGATGATAAGCCTGAAATACAAAACCTATTTTTCTTCTTCTGAAAATGGACATCTGATCATCGTTCATCTTCGTGATTTCTTTTCCATCTACAACAATCTTACCGCTGGTCGGTGAATCCACACCACCCATTACATGCAGCAAGGTAGACTTTCCGGAACCGGATGCACCTACAACTGCTAAAATTTCCCCTTTCTCTACTGTCATACTGACATCATGCAACCCCCATACTCTCGTGTCATTTTCTCCATATACTTTAGTTACATGTTCCATTGTTACAATATTCATTGTCATTCCTCCTAGTATAATATGTGATAACGATTCTGCTCAGGATAAACATTGTGATTCCATCTTGATCCTGAACAATTCTAACAACAATTCACCTTTCAGCTGCCTGCACTTACCGTAGGCGGCGTGCAAAAAACAAAAATTGTACCAGCATTGGACTGTGATTTCCAACCTTATTCTGCTCCTGTTTTCAGGTCTTCCGCCATATTAATCTCCATTTTACGAATGGGTGCATAGACGCATCCGCAAAAAAGCAGTGCCGAACAAACAAAGGTAATCAGTGCCCCAAAGACAGGAAAATAAAACTTTGTAGCTATAATGTTATGATAGATAAGTCGAAGTCCTACTCCCTGAATAACAAGACTGATTA
>CAJOPP010000199.1 GCA_905236365.1 uncultured Lachnospiraceae bacterium | reverse complement strand
GGAACGGAACAAATCTGGCTGCTTACTGGCACTCGGAATATAATGGTAATGTAGATGAAAAACAGAAAAATCTGTGTTTCATCGGTGATCATTATTTTGAGTACGCAAAGCATGAATACCCGCTGGAAGCGCCGGACGGTATGGTCGAAATCACGGGATCCGTTGATTTTATAAATATGAGAGTCTTTTCTGACGGGAGAGGAGACATCAATCCCTATTGTGACAGCGATGGCTCGCCCTTCGTTTGCGGAGACTTTGTATATATGTTGCAGGCGATGCCTTGGATGACGCCCGATGAGATCATTTTTACCGATGTTGCGGACGAAGAATACTACCATGTAACTTTCAAATATTACAGTGATGAGGGAGAAGGCGACAGGGACTTCGGAATTTATACACTAAGAAAAGATAATCTTGGTATGATAGAGAGATATGACAGGAGAGAAGATTCATTTTATCATTTGAAGTTTTCGCCTTTGGGAAGAAATCCTGAAGAAGATTTATCCAGCTGGACGAATCTTGGAAAGATAATACTTCATATTGATCAGGAAGGTACAGATAAGACACATGAGTTCATGATCCCGGAGGGATGGGAGCTATATTTGGAATTCTCAGACAAAATGCCGCGTTACTATTATCTGAATGCTGAGCAGACTCATCCGATCAGCAATGGCTCCATAAGTTTGGGTGGTAAGAATACCCTGGATGTCTGGGCTGCAGAAACACAGCAAATATTGATTGACGCTATCAAGCGAAAGTGCAGCATTGCAGAGCTTCTTGACAGCCATGACTATGTAACGCTGTACTATGATCAGAATACGGATGAGCTGGAAAAATTCTGGGGGGAGATATATTGCAAATCAAATGGTGAAATTTATCGGGTGGAAAGCAATAATTGGCTGAACCCGAATATAGATCCACAGGAGAAGTATATTACACTTGCCCATGGGAATGAATACATGTGGATCTCCGAAGATTTCCAGCATCTTAGTATTCTGGAAGAAAACCAAGCGGAGAACAACAGACTATTTAGAGATTTCTTCTTTTATGTAAATAATTACGGGATGAGTGAATTGTTGTGGGATGAATGTGTAATTGCACCCACGTTGACAGGAGATTGTATTGAGGTATTCATTCCTCTTGAAGTACAGGAAGGAATGCAGTATGACTCTTATCGTGTATATCTTCGAGTAGATTATGATACTCTTGAGCCGTTATTGTTGGAAAATGAATTTTATGTACCGGAATATAGCGGATGGAGAACTTACGGTCCATACAATATTTCATACGATGAGCAATCTGAAATGTTCGGATTGGCACAGGGATTCAGACACACGAAAGATGAAAGAAATATAAGGTATCATTTTATCCGCGATGGGAAAGAAGTCGTGAATGAAGAGGTGTGGTTCCCCAAGTCTTTGAGTTTTGATATATTTCCGGGACATTTTGATGAGGAGACTGGAAGAGGTGAATCCTATAGAATATTTGGAGATGGAGCATTAGAAAACGATTTGAGTGAGCAGCTTGCGCTGGGGAATATTGACTGGCCTGAAGAAGTTTGGATTGAGATTTATCCAGATTAACAAATCGATCGAGCAAGCAATTGTGAATGTAAATAAACAAAAGAAAGGAAATCAACATGAAAAAACAAAGAATCATTGCGCTGCTGTTGTGCTTGTGCATGACGGTACCTTCCACCGTGCCAGTGTTAGCCCTTGAAAGTGAAAGTGTGGCGGCTCTGCCAGGGGACGCAAACTTAAGTGCTGTTGAATCAAGTAATTCAAATTTATATTTTAACAGCAATTCAATAGCTACAGTCCCTGACGGTTATACAGGTATTTTTAACACGCAGGATTTAGAAGAAATCCGAGAAGGAAAGGGATATACTGCAAAGTACATATTAATGAACGATTTGGATCTCAGCAGCTATGAGAACTGGGAGCCTATACCGATATATTTTAATGTATTTGATGGAAACGGGCATACAATTACCGGACTACACATCCAGGATGATGCATTGAGCAGAACCTCATACGGCTTATTCGACCGCGGTGTTTCAAATAAGGAAATAACGATTAAAAATTTGAAGCTATCAAATGGAAGTATTATTGTTTCTGCGGGAGCTGAAACACAAGATTTTTATGTCGGTGCCTTTTCGGGATTATTGTATACCAAAAATTCACTGGAAAACTGTTATACCGATGTTGAGATCACAGTCAATACCGTGGACAATAAAGCATGGGTCGGTGGAGTGGTTGGAAAAAGCAGCGAGAGTGTCCAGTCATGTGTGAATCAAGGAAATATCAATGTGAATTCCCTGAATGATGCTTCAACTAAGCTTGTAACAACGGGAGGTATTGCTGGTGCAGCAGAAGTATATTATTGCGAGAATGACGGTGATATTAAAGTAACAGGTTATGCCAAGCATCGAGTCGGCGGTGTTGTTGGAACAACCGATACAGCTGCGAAAAACCTTGTTAATTTCGGGTACATCAGCATCAATGCCCAAGGGATGGAAGAAGTTGATGTCGGTGGAGTAATTGGGTATTCAGGTCTTACAATTGAGTATTGTTCAAATCAAGGTGAGGTGAACTTCGATTCGGTATCAACAACAGGAAAATATTATATAGGTGGCGTTGTCGGTAGTGGATCATCCAAGCCGGTATACTGTGCGAACAAGGCAAATATCAACGTTGATCTGAAAAATGCCAGATCCGTCAATTCCTATGTCGGTGGTGTTACTGCCCAAAGCGGCGATATCTGGCGCTGCAGCAATTATGGTGATCTGTCGCTCCGATCTGATTATTCTCTCATTCGTGCGGGCGGCATTCTGGGAACGTCATCGAAGGATGTTTCGGAGTCATTCAATACCGGTAATGTAAGCGCAATTGTAACCAATAATGGCAACGTTTATGTGGGCGGTATTCATGGTGGTGTGACGGGTTATCCGGCTCTGAATAATTGTTATAACACAGGAAATGTGTATGGATCAGGAGCGACTGTATACGCAGGTGGTTTGGTAGGCGGAACTTATCGCGCAACGATTTCGAATTGCTATACGACAGGAGATGTTGAAGCTCACGCATCTGAGTCCAATAAGTGTTATATAGGTCTGATCCGAAGCGGTCGATCCGGTACGTCCACTTATTCCGTTACGGAATCCTATTACCATTCTTCTGCCGTATGTATCGGTGAAGATCCGGACGGCAACTGCAACATCAATGAAGATGGTGTCATGCTGACGGAGAATGAGTTCAGGGCAGAAGCTAGTTTTATCGGCTTTGATTTTGATAATCTGTGGGAAATAGGAGCAACAGATGGATATTCCTATCCAACCCTGCAGGGTAATCCGCACGATGAAAGTACAGCTGAAATTCCCGAACCTGTTTCCGGTATCACCTCCACGTTCAACACCAATGCAATCACTCTACAGGAAGGAGAAACGTTCGACTTTTCCGGAAAGGTCACGACCACAGCAGTTGACGGCCTGAACGCAATTCAGATCAACATTCAGGACGCAAACGATGGTTCAGTTGGAATTCGATATGCCCGGTATGACGACTTTACAGGAGAGAAAAACTTTGACCTGACTGAAGTTCCCTCCTTCAAAGCCGGGGATTCCCTGACCGGACCGGATGACAGCGGAAAAGAGCAGACGATCACGCTTTCGGCGGGGACCGCGTGGATTGTTCAGATCTTTGCGACGGACAGGGACAATAATTCGATTGGAAGCCATGAGCGGAAAATTGTCACTATTGCCGATGATTTAAAAATACTTGAGCGTCCGGAAATAATATCGCCTGCGGAAAATTCCATTCCAGCAGCAACGGATGCAGTATTTTCGTGGAAAGATGTTCCCGGCGCGACAGATTATACCTACCTTGTGGAAGATATTTCTGACTGGGAAAACATAAAAGCCATATTATCGGGGACCACCAGTGACTGCAGTATCCTTCTTCTGGCAGGAATACTCAAGGCGGGCAGTTATCTGCGTTTAAGCGTTTATGCCAATAACGCGGCAGGATCTTCTCCGGAAAGCATAAAACAGGTAAGCGTTATTGTCTCGGAAAATTCAATAACACTCTCTTCCGATTTAGTGCATTTTGAAAGCGTTGAATCAGAGGAAATTGTGACAGTTTGCAGCATTGAAGAGTGGTCGGCAGATCTGGATGAAGACAGTGCTTCCTTTATTTCGCTCAATCAGTACAGCGGACATGGAGAAACTGAGGTTTCTGTCCGTGTTTCAGCAAACCCGGATCCCAGAATTCGCTTCGGTGCCGTGCATTTTTATGATATTACCGGAGACGTGTATCTGCTTGTTTCGCAAAATACTTCCGAAGCGCCGTTCGTCACAGTGGAAAAAGAATTCTGTGAGATCGATGCAGAAGGAGGAAAAATTGAAGTCGGAGTTCAGTCTAATGGCTTTTATGAAGTGACTTCTCAGGCTGACTGGTTGATGCCTGCAGTCCGGTGTGGGAATCCCGCTCAGGAGGTATTGCCTTTGATCGTCGAGCCGAATACCGCAATGGAAGCAAGAACGGGACGGCTGGATATTGCTTATACTGCGGAGAATGCCAGTTCTGCTTGCAGCGTGTATGTGCGTCAGTCCGGTGCTGAAAAGCCGACGATCAGTAATTTCCAGACCAGTTACAGCGGTATTGAACGGGGAAGCCGTATTCCACTGCAGGGAGTTGTCTGTGCGGAAGGCAAAGGTTCGCTGAAAAAGATTACCATTAAGTGCACCAGTGAACAAGCAAATGGAATAACATTTGTCTCGAGCGACCTATTTGAAAATAAAACATTCGATCTGGCAACTCTGGTTGCTCCCACGGATGATGAGCTGATTTTCCGTGACACTGGAACTTATTCCTTTACCATCTATTGTTCCGCTTCCAATTTCCCGGTGACGGACAATCGGATCGGTGAGTTTACCGTTGAGGTGGTCGAGCCGAAAAATACTGCCAGCATTTCTATAGCAACTGAGAGTGATGTAAAATCCGTTTCAGCGAAAGTCAGTGCGCAGGTAACAAACTATGATAATGAAAAGTTCAATCATGTCAGCTTCGTAACATATGAAGTCATTCGAGATGCAGATGGGAATGAAATTGACAATCGATATCGTGCGGAGTGTTCTGCTGAGAATCTTTCAAAACCTAAAAACAGGAGTGGATATATTGAGGCAAATCTCAGTCTTGAACCGTCCACTGAATATGTGGTTGTTCCTGTACTTGTAACTGTTTCCGGTAAAGTAGAAGGAGAAAGCTGCAGATTTGTTACCGAGGATGCAGCCCCTCTAGTAAATGCAACAATAAAAACAATAGGAATTGACAGTAGAGATTTAAGTGTAACCACATGTGTAGGAAGTGAGAATTCTTTGGAAGTAAAAGGAACAGGTGATATTAAAGAAATCATATGGAGTAGCGATAAACAATTTTGTGAAGTTCTGAGAGTAAAAAAGAATACTGCGATTGCCAAATGCAATTCGGCGGGGACTGTAATTATTACAGCTTCATGCTATGACTACTATGGGAATTGTGTGAAGTGCGCTGTTAAAATGAATTGCATTGATGAAAATAAACACTCATTAGCATACACAGATTCAATAACTCAAAACCTTGTGAATCAGTATGATTTTAGTTTCGATCCCGTATATTTTTCTCAACCAAGCACAGTTTATAGTCACAAAATAGCAAAATTAAGTTTTGCATTCATGTTGGCAGCATCCTCAACAGATATTGAGAATGAAGTGGAGAATGAGCAAGAGCGCTCAAAGTATGTGAAAGCATTGTATAAGCAGTTGGGGTTTGAATCAGAAGGATTTAGTGATAAAAAAGAAGAGCTGTTTTGCAGAATATACCATTATAATAGTAATCTTCAGGATTCCTCCGATAATGTGGCATATACAATAGGTACTAAAGAAATCAAAATTGAGGATTCGGAATATAAGCTGATTGTAATAGCCACAAGAGGTGGAAATTACGGAGCTGAATGGGTGGGTAATTTCAGAATAGGAGAGAAGCAGGGGCATACAGGCTTCCAAGTAGCTGCTATTGATTTGTATAACAATTTCGTAGGTTACCTTGTTGATCATGATATAGATATAGAAAAAGATAATGTCAAAGTCTTAATTACTGGATTCAGCAGAAGTGCGGCAGTATCCAACTATGCTGCATATTATATTAATAATTACATATTAAGTAAAGGCAAGAGTATTGATGATGTATATGCTTACACTTTTGCAACTCCGAGCAATAATATACAAGGAAGCGATAGGCTATATTTACAGAGCAACATTTTCAACATAATATCTCCAGATGACATTGTACCTTCAGTTCCTTTGTCTAAATGGGGATTTAGAAAATTTGGGAATACACTTGTACTTCCATCTTATGGAACCGGCAAAGCGAAGTTGATGATTTCCGAGTTGGATAACTTGATTTATCCTAGGTCGAATATTTATAAGCAGCGAAATAATGGAGATGATTTCCAAAATTGGGAAGAACAAAAAGAAGCAGTGGCAGCTGTTGAAAAGCTATTAGGTAACGCAATTGGGACGCGAAATGAATACTATAGTAATTATGAGAATATGATTGTTGATGCTTTTCAATTTGCGTGCAAATCAGATGATGGAAGTGTTAAACAGGGATATTATGACATAATTAATTATTTAATTACATTTGCTGTTATGGACTATTCCTTGGAGGCTGTAGATGAGATTGCAATCATACCTGTGGGAACTTTCATTGAGAAAATTGTTCATTACATTTTTGGTGAAGACACCTGTGTCCCCAGCTATTCGAGTGTAAAGCAGCTGGCTACATCCATAACGAAATCATTTAAAGAACTTTCGTACGAAGAAAAAAATCTGATTATAGAATTGATACTAGGTATTGGTATTGATGATTTTTCATCTATATGCTTATATACTTATTATGCTTTATTTGAGATAGATAAGTTAACAGGAGGAATCTGGAAAGATTATTTAAATTCCTATCTTGACAAGATTGTTATTGGTGGACATGTGATCTGCACGCACAGAATGGAAACATATTTAGCGTGGTTGGAGAGCAGTGATAGTGTTACCAATCTGTTTGGAAATTCTTTGCAGGTATTACGAGTATCGTGTCCAGTTAACATTAATATTGTTGATCCTGACGGCGACCTTATCGGTCGGATCTCGAATGATGAAGTGGATGAGTCGTACCCTCTGGCGCAGGAAATGCGGCTTTCAATTGAGGAAAACACAAAGGTGCTTGAATTGCCAGCAGATCATGATTACCGCGTTGAAATCGTGCCCCGTGCGGAGGGCAGCATGACTGTGGAATTCGTTGATACTGATGAATACGGCGAAGAAATCTACGTTCAGCAGATCGAGATCCCGCAGCTTGACACAAATGGTGATTACGTCGTTAAGCAGATATTCTCTGAAGATGGAAGTTACTGCTATGAATTAGAGCTAATCAAAGCCAGTCAGAGTTCAGAAACCAGCGAAGAGACAAATCGCGGTGACGTCAACAATGACGGCGCAGTAGATTCCAATGACGCGATCTACCTCTTGCGCCACACGATGAACGCTGCTCGCTACCCCATCACCCAGTCTGGTGACATGAACAGTGATGGGGAAATCGATTCCAATGACGCGATCTACCTGCTCCGTCATACGATGAATCCAACGCGATATCCTCTTGGAGAATAAAAAGATCTGCAGGTAAGGCATTTTTCTTCAACCGGGGGAAAAGTACTGTGCAGCGGAAAATGTAAGTCAAACAAAACAGCAACAGAGCATCAGCGGAAAAACTTTTGTTGATGCTCTGTT
>CAJOPP010000198.1 GCA_905236365.1 uncultured Lachnospiraceae bacterium | reverse complement strand
GTATACGAATCATGACAAGGTCAAAAACATTTTTTGTTTCCGTCTGATCATTTCATCAATTCTTGTAATATATTCATCTACATTTTTTACATTCTCTACCCGTTCAATCCTGTTTTCCTTATGAAATACAAATTTGGAGGAAGCACCTGCTCCCATTGCAAGAATATCCAGCTTCTCCTCCATGATGAGAATGTTATAGATACATTCTTTTCCTCTTGCGGCATATCCGATATTTTCCAGTTTTCCCGGAATATTTTTCTGGCGATACAGATAATACGGAAATAATTGAAGTTCTCTCGCACACTGATCCACTGCTAACAACATTTCATTGGTACTGCCCTTGATCAGCTTGTGATAGCGTTCCATCTCAATATTCAGATTCGCAGCTCGTTTAATTGCCAACGAATGTACCGTTATACTGTCCGGAGCCAGTTTCTGAATCTCCGACAGCGTATGTTTTACATCTTCAATATCTTCCCCCGGAAGTCCCACGATCATATCCATGTTAATATTGGTAAATCCTGCCTTCCTGGCAAGCAAAAACGCTTCTTTTGTCTGTGTAACCGTATGTGCCCGTCCGATCAGGGAAAGGGTCGCATCTGACATGGTCTGCGGATTGATACTGATCCGCTCCACCCCCATCTTTTTCAATGTGAGCAGCTTATCCATCGTAATACTGTCCGGTCTTCCGCATTCCACGCAAAACTCCCTTACATACCGCATATCAAACGTCTGCTTCAGCCTCGTGATCAGAGACTCTAATTGCTCTGCAGACAATGCACTTGGAGTGCCGCCACCGATATAAACAGCAACCAACCGTTTCTTCCGATACGCCTCCGCACCTGCCACGAACTCCATTTCTTTATAAAGTGCCTGCAGATAGTCCTCTACCTTCTCCCGATAGACCCCAATCGGATAGGAAGTAAAGGAACAGTAGAGACATCTGGTCGGACAAAAAGGAATCCCAATATAAATACAATACTCTTCTTCATATCGATACTCTTTTAACAGCTCCTGCTCCCGCTTTGCCACCTCAATGCAGATATCTGCTTTTTGCGGAATCGTCAGATAGGTGTCCGTATACACCTTATGTATAGCATGCTCTTCCCTGCCCTGCTCTAACAGTTCCGTTGCAATCTTAGTCGGTCGCACTCCCGTAAGACTTCCCCACGGAAGTTCTTTTCCTGTATATTCGGAAAGCAGTCTGTAAAGTGCTTCCTTTAAAGGATTTCTGGCAATCTTTTTATTCTCATAGTCGACCACCACAGTTCTGCTCTTATGGTAACCCATTTCATCCTCTAATGTAAATATCACATATCCACCGCGTTTTACCTGTGTCTCCACATCCGAATCCGAAATATACTCCACTTTCAATGCCAACCGTGTATCTTCCCTGACCAGTGAAACCTTCTCATTATCAAAAAAAGCCTGCAGCATTGCCCTAATATCATTATTATATATTTCCGCATTTTGTTCAAGATAAATCATTTCCAGTTCCTCTCGAATTATGATTTAAGTTACTGTTCAGACGCAATGTCATTTACTTAAGAATTTGTCAGTCAACCTTGTACCCGGCTAACCAATGGCACAAACCATATTATTCTCTTTCTCCCATCCGATTGTAGTACTGTCATTATGTCCCGGAAATACTTTCGTCTCATCTGGCAGTGTAAACAACTTCTCATGAATGGAATTCAGCAACACCGCTCCGTTTCCTGTCGGAAAATCCGTTCTACCTACGCTTTCGCAAAACAGCGTATCTCCCGCAATAAGAGACTGCAATTCTTCAATATAAAAGCACATTCCACCTGCAGTATGCCCCGGTGTCAGAATACAGGTAATCGTCGTTCCCAGTATATCCAGCTTCTGCCCATCTCTTAACACCTCATCTGCCTTTAAGGAAATGGATCTTCCAAAAGCAGCCGACAAATTCACCTCTACCTTACTAAGGACCTGTTCATTCTCTTCCTTCGAGGCATAAACCGGCACATGAAAGGTATCCTTTAATTCCTTTACTGCTCCAATATGATCATAATGTCCATGCGTAAGAAAAATTGCCTGCAACTGAAAAGCCGGTGAGTGAAAAATCTCTTTCAAAACCTCTGCTTCGTCTCCCGGATCGAACACAACACACTCACCGGTGTCATGATTGACCAAAATATAACAATTCGTACCCAAACTTCCCAGTGTCTTTCTGAAAATCTCTAAATCTGCCATACTTTTTCATCCTTCCCCGTTCTGTATCTTCTCTTTTACAAATAGAATTCTGATCGGACAACTCATATTCATCCAACACTTCGTTCTACATCCAGCACTCCCGGCACCATCCGAAGTTTGGAGATCACATAATTGAGCTGATCCACGGTCTTAATCTCAAAGGATACCGTAATCGTTGCCCGCTCACTCTTATGATTGCTCTTACTGTTCACTGCCGTTACATTGATATTTGCCTCTGTAAAAATCTTGGAGACATCAAACAGCATACCGGTACGATCCGCTGCAAAAATTCGAATCTCCGTAGAATACGTTGCATTTGCATTCTGTATGGCATCTTCCTGCCATTCTGCCTCAATCAACCGG
>CAJOPP010000197.1 GCA_905236365.1 uncultured Lachnospiraceae bacterium | reverse complement strand
GAAGAATTGCAACAGCTTCCGGAAAACAGTTGGAATTCATATCAATATACATCCGGTACATATGAAATGCCGGTTATTGCAATCAACCGGAAGGGAATCGTCTATGAAAAGGTGGTGGATCTCGCAGGTAATGTGTCATATTTCAATTCGGAAGGAATGATTACGGATAATCAGGCACCGACAATTCATTTACAAATGGAGAAAGCAGCAAACAAAAATGGTTTTTATAATGCAGATGTTTCGTTCTCGGCATATATAGAGGATCAAGCGGCAGAAGATGGAACCGCAAGTGCCGGGTTAAAATATATCGCTTACCGTATAGAAGCAGATAGTAAAGATACTATCGGAAAAGTAGTGTATCATGCCGAAGAAGATATCAATCCGATTTGCAGGGAATACCATATTGAAAATGCTGTGATCCCGGCAGAAGATTTTAACAGTAATCAGGTTAAGTTGTATCTGACAGCGATAGATCATGCCGGTAATAAAAAAGAGATTATGAGAGAACTCAAAATGGATACGGTGAAACCGAAGATTTCTGTTACCTATGATGATGAACCCGGAGCAAAGTATTATAATCACAAAAGAACAGCAACGATTTCTATTAAAGAGAAAAATCTGAATCCGGAAGATACTACCATAACGATTACGGGTACAAATGGGAAAACTCCATTGGTCGGAGAATGGGAACAGAGTATAAAGGCTGGTTTATCAGAGGATGTTGTGTATACCTGTAAGGTAATGTTTTTAGAGGAGGATGATTATCAGTTTTCTGTAAGATGTGTGGATCAGGCAGGAAACAAGGCAAAGAATTTTTCGGATGCATTTACCATTGATCTTACCAAACCGGTGATTACGGTAAAGTATAGCAGAGTGGGAGAAAAATCAGTAGATATTGAAAAAACCGGGAATGGAATTGATGATAAAAAAGTGGATTTCAAAGAATCCGGGATGACATATTATAATGGAGAAGTGATAGCAACCATCACGATTACAGAGCACAATTTTGATGAAAAGCAGGTAACGTTGTCGGGACTTACCGAAATGGAACAAAATATGGAGGCAGGGACAGGACATTTTGATAGAAGTAAATATGCAGAAGCACCATTTGAGGTGACCGGTTTTACCAGTGAGGGCGATATTCATACCGTAACGGTCCGGTATCATAAGGATGGAGAGTATTGTTTACAGGTGGGTTGCATGGATGAAGCAGGAAATACAGCAATTAGGTACATTGGCAATCCATTTATCATTGACCGGACTTCTCCCGGTATTGAGATTTCTAATATAGAAGATAAGTCTGCAAATAAAGGTGATGTGATACCGGTCATCACCTGTACGGATACCAATTATGACAGAGAGCAGGTATTGATCAGAGTAACGGGTGCGAATCATGGAGATTTGAATCTGAATGAGATTGGATACTCTGAATCAGATCAGGCGAATGGACAGGAGTTTAAGTTGGATATACCAGGGCGAGAGGATATGGATGACCTCTATACCCTGACTGTTAAGGTAACAGATCAGGCAGGTAACAGGGCGGAAAAAAGAATTGATTTTTCAGTCAATCGTTATGGTTCTGTCTATACGCTTGGAACAGAAAGCGGGGAATGGCTGACAAATGACCAATATACTTACATCAGAGAAGGAAAACCGATTGTCATTTTAGAGACAAATGTGGATACTGTTGTAGAGAGAAACATTTCCTATACATTAGGTGGATGGAATGGGAATATGACAACAATTCGGGAGCGTATGGAATGTTCAGCAGAAGAGAGAAAAAAGGGGATGTATTATACCGTTTCAGAGAGAAATACAGAGAATCAATGGTATCAATATCGGTACGAGATTGGTGCAGATAATTTCTTACAAGAAGGAATGTATACGGTTCAGATCAATTCTACTGATCAGGCAGGTAATCACACCAGCAATGTAAGTCAGAAGCATAAGGATCATTCTTTAACCATTCGGTTTGCAGTAGACCGGACAGCACCCAGTGTTGTTTTATCCGGGGCTGAGAATGGTGCATTTTATAACGAAGAATCTCATACTGTCTTATTGGATGTTGAGGATAATCTGGCACTGGATCAGGTTACGGTATATTTGAACAAACAGGAGTATGGAAAGTATTTGGCAGAAGAGATTGCAGAACTGGAAAATGGACTGATTCCTGTAGTAGTGAAGGAGTCGCTTTCCGTTCAAACCATTCAGGTAGTTGCAAAGGATAAGGCAGGAAATATCCTGAGTAAAGCGGCAGATGGTGAATATGATAAAAAATTTGATGATTTTGAAATACTGGTGACTCAGAATACATTTATACGTTTTCTGCAGACAACACAATGGTTGATAGTGGTTCTTGCAATTGTTATTTGTGGAATAAGTGGGCTTCTGATTCTGCGACATATATGGATATCAAAAGAAACAAGAAAAGGGTAAAAATGGATATTCACTTTGCAAATTGCACAAACTAAAAGAAATGGTAATTTGTGTTATACGGAGGTAGGAATCCATGAAAAACAAAAAGAAGCTTATTTTTCATGTTTTAAAAAGAATGTTCATCATAACATTTGGTGCATTTCTATATGCATCCGGTATTAGTTTTTTTCTAGATCCCAATGCGTTAGCTCCCGGGGGAGTAGTGGGAATTTCTGTTATTCTAAGTCATACTGTCGGTTGGAACACCGGTACATGGTATTTTCTTTTGAACATTCCGATTATACTGCTTGGATGGTGGAAGTTTGGAGGTTCGTTTATTCTTGCCACGTTCTATGCAGTCGCTATGAACTCTGCATTTACTGATCTGTTTCGGATGTTTCCGGCGGTGACAAGGAATCCGTTGTTAGCAGCAATTGCAGGAAGTATTCTGGTTGGCAGCGGGATTGGATTGGTCTTAAAAGCAGGAGCCACGACTGGAGGAATGGATATACTTATCAAGATTTTAAGACGGAAATATCGGTTTATAAAGACAAGTACCCTGTTTCTTACCATCGATATTCTGGTCGTGGCAGCATCCGGTATTATATTTCGGAATTTTAATACAGCAATG
>CAJOPP010000196.1 GCA_905236365.1 uncultured Lachnospiraceae bacterium | reverse complement strand
TGAGAGACAGAAGGCTATCCTTAAGGATAGAGGTGAATGCGATTTTGCATACTCGGTTGGAGATAAAGGAAGATTCCGTGTAAATGTATACATGGATAGAGGAAATATGGCGGCTGCGTATCGAAAGATTGATACGATTATCCCAAGACCGGAACAGCTTGGACTTCCGCCAGCAGTAGTAGAACTATATAAAAAGAAGAGAGGACTTGTTCTTGTTACAGGACCTACAGGTTCTGGTAAGTCAACAACACTTGCTTCTATTATCAATAAGGCAAATGAAAATCTGACAGATCATATCATTACATTGGAGGATCCGATTGAGTATGTTCATCATCATAAGAAGTCTGTTGTGAACCAGAGGGAAGTCGGAATGGATACATTAAGTTATGGTAATGCACTTCGTGCGGCACTCCGTGAGGATCCGGATATTATTCTATTGGGAGAGATGCGTGATTTGGAAACGATTTCAACGGCAATTACTGCGGCTGAGACAGGACACTTGGTATTCTCTACACTGCATACCATAGGTGCTGCCAATACCATTGATCGTATCATTGACGTATTCCCGACGCATCAACAGCAACAGACACGTGTTCAGCTTGCGATGATACTGGAAGGGGTTATTTCCCAGGCGTTGGTTCCTGCGGAAGATGGACGGGGGCGTGTAGCTGCGTTTGAAGTTATGTTTGGTAGTCCGGCAATTCGTAGCTTGATTCGTGATTCCAAAACCCATCAGATTCAGTCAACGATACAGACAAGTCGGCAGGCGGGAATGATCACCTTGGATGATCATCTTTATGAATTATATAAAGAAGGTGCAATCAGTCGTGAAAATGCACTAATATATGCTCAGGACCAGGCGGCATTAAGAAAGAAAATGTGATTTTTTTGTTTAGTTTTCACATATATTTGTTTTTTTTGACAAAATAGTTGCAATTTTAGTGAAAAAAGAGTATTATCATAAATAGGAAATAGAATGTTAATAATTTGTTCATATTTTGTTCGATTCCTTGTGTGTGGAACAACTGAATGATAAGATTAGATGGTGGAGGAATTGGAATGGCTCAGTTTAATTACAAAGCAATTGATAGAAATGGTAAACCAAAGAAGGGGACAATTGATGCGGCAGATCGTGACAAGGCTATGGAAAAGCTTAAAAATGAAGGGCTTTCGATGACGGAATTGAAGGATGCGGGCGAGAGCAGGTCTACCCCCGGAATTCTCAAGAAGAAGGTGAAAAGCCGTGATTTGTCGATTCTGTGTAAACAGATGGTAAGTATCTTGAATGCAGGTGTTACGGTGATTACTGCATTGGATATGCTTTCAGAACAGTTAGACAATAAGACGTTGCAGACGGCATTGATTGAGAGCAAAACTTATGTGGAAAAGGGAGGAAGTCTTTCAGATTCATTTCGGTTGAATCCAAATGTTTTTCCACCAATCATGATTAACATGGTGGCTGCTGGAGAAGCTTCCGGTAATCTAGAGACATCTTTTGATCGCTTGTCAACTCATTTTGAGAAGGATGATGCATTAAAAGGCAAGATTAAGGGTGCCATGACTTATCCGATTATTGTTATGGTAGTAGCAGTAGCAGTTGTTATATTAGTTATGGTTGCGGTTATCCCATCATTTACTGAAATGTTTGATGATATGGGCGTACAACTTCCACTTGCAACGAGAATTATGGTTTCGGCAAGCAAATTTGTGAAAAGTAAGTGGTACATATTATTGGGTATTATTTTTCTTATTGTTGTTGCAGTTCGTGCATTTAAAGCCTCTCCGGCAGGTGATATGTTCTTCTCAAAACTTGCAATCAATATGCCGGTATTCAGTGATTTGACGATTAAGTCTAATTCGGCAAGATTTGCAAGAACCTTAAGTACATTGATGGCAGCAGGTATTCCGATGCTGGATGCGATTGAACAGGTCGCAAAGATGATGAATAACAGGATATTCCGGGAAGGCTTGATGAATACAAAGACACAGGTGGCAAAGGGATTGCCGCTATCAAAACCGTTGAAAGATATGGAAGTATTTCCAACGATGCTGGTTCAGATGGTGAAGATTGGAGAAGAGACTGGTAATATTGAGGATATGATGGAAAAGGTGGCTGATCTTTATGATAGAGAAGTTGATTTAGCTACAGAGTCTCTGACTGCAGCAATGGAACCTATTACGATGGTTATAATGGCTGGTATTGTTGGCATGATTGTAGCTGCAGTTTATGGTCCGATTCTTAGTATGTATTCAGGACTTGATAATATGTAATCTACATATTAGTTTATGAATAGTTGTTAGGATTTATTTATGGTTAGAACTGTCGACGGCCGCGGCAGATTTAATAAAATAATATGTAAAAAGAAAAGGAGAGATGATTATGAAAAAAACAAACAAAGGTTTCTCATTGGTTGAGTTGATTATCGTTATTGCTATTATGGCTATTTTAGCAGGTGCATTAGCACCACAGCTTATTAAGTATATCAATAAGTCTAGATTAGCTTCTGATGTTCAGACAGGTGCATCTATCGCTAGTGCTGTAAATGCTGCACTTGCAAGTGAGGAATGTTATGACGCTGCAGCTACTTATGATGGTAATGTAACTGCTGTTGCTTCTCTTATCGGTGCTAATGATGCATTTGCTAAAGAAGTTAAGAGTGCATTAGGAAATACGACCGGAAAAGGTAAATCAAAAAAAGATATTGATGGTTCTGCAATAGCTGCTGCTAATCAGCAATTTTATTTGAAACTCAATTTGAATGCTAATGAAGTAGAGGTTTATTATGGTAATGCTGGAACTGATAAGGGTTTCCTTTGTGCACCAACTTCTGGATCAAAAATGGCAAAATAATTTCTTACTTAATAGTACATCCTCTCAATCGAGAGGATGTACTATGCTATGAAGGTTTAATTAAATGAATTGGTTATTTGTTATTGGAATGGGTATTCTTTTTGGACTTTTTGGAAGAATATCGCTTCCTTTATCTTATTTTATTGCACAGATAGAAGACGGAACGGAATGTAATAAGTGTGTAAATCAACATGTTTGTTTTGCAAGAAAAAAGATTCCGGGAATGCAGTCTAATTATGTAGATGAGTTGACACTATTCGCATTTTTACGTATTAGAAAACAATGTGCATTTGTTATTAAATGCAATATGCAGGAGAATGTTTTATATTTGGCTGGCAATACAATACTAACTGGACTTCTGTTTTGGTCGATGGGAAGTTCTTTAGACACGTTTTTGTGCTGTGTTTCAACAGCAGCACTTCTTGCGTTAAGTGTGGTGGATTGGAAGACACAATATATTCCGGTGGAATTTAATGTAATAATTATTTTATGTGGACTAATTCGGATATTTGCAGATTTATCTAATTGGTTAGAATATGCAATTGGTCTTTTTGCAGTCAGCGGTTTTTTATTTCTTATTAACAAAATATCTACGCCGATATTGAAGAAGCGGTATGCGAAGGAAGATATGGAGATTGATAGTGCAATAGGAGACGGTGACATCAAATTAATGGCAGCAACTGGCTTACTTTTAGGCTGGAAACTTAATTTGTTAGCATTGGCAATCGGATGCATAGCGGGGTCGGTTATTCATCTGGTTCTGAT
>CAJOPP010000195.1 GCA_905236365.1 uncultured Lachnospiraceae bacterium | reverse complement strand
CCCTCATTGAGCAGAATCGTCCCATCCTCAATCAACATCTCTCCCGGTATCAACGCACCACTGCACGGAATCGGATCATGCACCGTTACCAGTTTTGTTCCATCCGGGAAAGTTGCCTCCAACTGAATCTCATGAATCATTTCTGCCACACCATCCATTACCTGGTCAGCCCGTAATATCTGCTTGCCAAACTGCATTAACTGTGCGACCGTCTTTCCCTCTCTGGCCATTTCCAATAAATTCATGGATATGTATGCGATCGCCTCGGGATAATTCAGTTTCAATCCCCGTTCCAATCGCTCCTTTGCCACGCTTCCCGCATAGTGCAATAATAGTTTTTCTGTTTCTCTCGGTGTTAAGTGCATTGATCATCTACCTCCTGTGATCTATATTGTCTTCCATACCATCAGATATGTTCATGGCTGTCAGAATGCACATGCCCGTAAGAATGGCCATGTGCATAACAGTCCTTTATATTTCCTAAAATTTTTTCTACCAGCATATGATAAACCTCCATAAAAATACTTTAACCTGTTGTGCCGTCTTTTTCAAAGCTAATATTTTCGTATCCGAAACGCTGACTTATTTAGCATGTTTTTGCGCACAATATCCCAAATTTGCCACAAAATTTCCTGCATATGAAGAGGAGATTGAAATAATACTTTTATAATGAGTACATGCTCATCCGGCATTGATGCACCTCCATAAATATTACCCACTGTTTTCATATATGTTCTTAGTTTTTCTAACAAAACATCCGGAATTTCTTCTGCAATCAAGTATGCAGTGGCAAAAATATCATACTCTCCCATCATGGCTACATTATGCGGATCAACTTCTTCCGGCAGCAGCCGAATGCTCTCTCTCAACTTCAGTTCTCCATCATAGTATAACGAAATATCTGAGCGATAAATAGAAAAATCAAAGCACTCGCCTCTTGCAAGTCTTCCCGGCATCACAATATCCCATGTAAACAAGATACCTCTTTTCTCAATATAAAACACGCTCTTTTGGAAGAATTTAGAGTTCCGATACGGCACATTATGTTCCGGTAAATATTCCAGTACACAGCCCTCTGCAACATGAACTGTCATTTCCTGCCTGGTATCTCCCCCATTTGACCGATATATTTTATTGGAAGAAGGTGTAGTAATTACAGCTCCTGCTGTGTCAGCCAGTTGAAAACGAATATCAAACAAATCATTCTCCAGCATACCACTGCTTGGATTCAGCAAATACACAAATGCTGTACCATCTTCTTCTGGATAATTTGCCGGAAACACCTGTAGTGGCAATTTAAAATATTGCTTTGAGACATAGGTTTCTCCTGATTTTTTTCTCTTAAAGTCCAAATATAGTTTTCCATTCGGCTCCATTCTCATTACCTCCTACGACATATACATTCTCGAAAACTGTATTTCATGCCTCATAGATGCAATATCTACTACCGGATTAAAAGAACAGATATCTTCTTTTGCTTTCATTGCTTCCTCCACACATTTTTCTATCTGTGGATAACATCTGTACATTAGCAACTGACCATCCATTTGACTCAGCGGTATCAGCTTAATCCCCACCTGAATATAAGACAACAACGAACTTGTCAAATATGCTTCTAACATTTCTTCTACTGGGATTTCCAAGAATCGGCAGACACTTCCAAATACAACACAATAATTTGTATGAACCAACGTCACATTTTTCAGCGGGTTATCAGGATACATCTTATGAAACGTCCTTAAAAAAGCTTTTCCTGTTTTTGATGAAGCCATTCGCAATTCTTTGGCAGCTTTCAATGCTGTACACAATTCATCCCACTCTTGAATCCTCTCCGGCTGTTCATATACAAATCTTACAACTGCTGTCTCTGCTCTTGCGCCTCCCATCTGAAGTATGCCCGTCAGATATTGCTCATAGGTCTCCATATCCGTAGCACGACCGTCTTCCAACATCATTTCATATCCAAAAGAATGACTGAAGATACCCGTTGGAAATACATTTGAACATAAATGCAGCAATTGTATCCTTTTCCTGCTATTCACCCCATTCACTCCCTTATCTAAAAAAATATTTCTGTGCTAAAGGCAGTACCTTTGCCGGCTCAGAGGTAATTAATTCACCATCTACAAATACCTCATATGTCTCAGGATCGATTCTGATATTCGGACAATAATGATTATATAGCATGTCTTTTTTTCCTAAATTTCTGGTATTCTTTACCGGTAAAAGCTTGACACCTGATACCGGAAGTTTTTCTCTTAGTCCGCGGTCAATCGCTGCCTGTGTCACAAAAATACGTGAAGTACGGTTCACATTGTTTCCCATTGCTCCATACTGTGGTTTATAAAGGATTGGTTCACAAGTCATCAACGATGCATTTGCATCTCCCATTACCGACCATGCAATAAATCCACCTTTTATTACCGTATCTGGCTTTGCACCAAAAAAGCTGCTCTTCCAAAGCACAATATCTGCTATTCTTCCCGGTCGCAGGGATCCTACATAATCGTCAATTCCAAATGTAATCGCCGGATTAATTGTATACTTTGATAAATAACGAAGCACTCTCTGATTATCATTATCACCGGTTTCTTCCGGCAGTCTTCCTCTCTGCTGCTTATTCTTCGCTGCCAGCTGCCATGTACGAAGGATACTTTCTCCTACTCTTCCCATTCCCTGTGAATCGGAACCCAACATACTGATCGCACCCATATCATGTAGCACATCTTCTGCTGCAATTGTTTGACCACGGATTCTGGAATCTGCAAATGCAACATCTTCTGGTACTCTTGGATTCAGATGATGACAGGTCATAATCATATCCAAATGTTCCTCCAATGTATTTACCGTATATGGATTAGTAGGATTTGTGGATGATGGCAAAATATTCGGCATTCCGACTACTTTCAAGATATCCGGTGCATGACCACCACCAGCACCTTCTGTATGATAAGCATGCATAGTCCTGCCATTAATTGCTTCTAAAGTACGTTCTACATAACCTGACTCATTTAATGTATCTGTATGGATCTGTACCTGAAAATCGTATTCATCTGCCACCTTAAGGCACTGGTCAATAGCAGCTGGCGTTGCTCCCCAATCCTCGTGAAGTTTTAAACCAATGCAGCCTCCCAAAGCCTGTTCGATCAATGCATCTGGTCTGCTTGAATTTCCTTTTCCCAACTGTCCCATATTCACAGGAATATCCTCAAATGCTTCTATCATTCTCTGTAAATTATAGGGGCCGGGGGCTTCAATTCCGACTGTCTGCGGTCCAGCACCACCTCCCAGCATGGTTGTCAATCCATTTGAAAGTGCTTCCGATGCAAGCTGCATACTGTCAAAATGTACATGTACATCAATTCCACCTGCCGTTGCAATCATTCCGGGGTCTGCTGAAATAATATTCGTATTTGGACTTACAATTAAACCCGGAGTGATTTCCATTGTATCCGGATTTCCTGCCTTGCCAATCCCTACAATTTTTCCATCCTTGATTCCTATATCACCTTTTACAATTCCATAGAAGGGATCAATAATTGTAATATTGGTAATTACAAAATCCAAAGCCCCCTGTATGGAATCTACTCCCGGTGCCTGCCCCATACCATCACGCAGGGTCTTTCCTCCACCAAACACCGCCTCGTTTCCATAGCAGTCTGCATTATAATCCTTTTCAATTTCAATAATCAGCCCAGTGTCTCCCAAATGAAGTTTATCTCCCACAGTAGGTCCATATAAATCCACATATTCTTTTCGAGTCATTCTCCTTGACATGGCTTTTTCTCCTTCCTAACAACCTCTGAATCCCAGCTCTTTTGCTTTGTTCAGTGCATTCTGTTTTACTTTTTCATCATGAATATTTCCCATTGTCAGACCATTAAATCCACAAATCACCTGTTTCCCACCATATTCCGTTAACATTACTTCCTTTTCTTCTCCAGGTTCAAAACGCACTGCAGTTCCTGAAGGAATATCCAGACGCATACCAAATGCTTTCTCTCTATCAAAACTTAAATAACGATTTACTTCAAAGAAATGAAAATGTGACCCAACCTGTATCGGTCTGTCACCTACGTTCGTCACAATAAGAGTCTGCGTACGCTTTCCTTCATTTAATACAATATCACCTTCTGCATAAAGTACCTGTCCAATTTTATACCCCATCGTAATGACCCCTTTCATGCATATACATAAACGATAATAACTCTTTTACCGTATCTTCCTTTTTCTCAAGACGAATTGGCTGATGTATCGTCACAAGCTTTGTTCCATCCGGAAATAACGCTTCTACCTGAATCTCCGGTATCAATGCCGCAGTTCCTTCCATAACATCTTCTTCAGACAAAATCAGCGATCCCATCTCTATCAATTCCGAAACAGTCTTTTTTCCTTCCCGTGCCTGTTCCAAAATTTCATCACATATAATTGCTGTCGCTTCCACATAATTCAGACGCACACCTCTTAGATACCGTCTTCTTGCAATTTCTGCAACATCAAATATAATCAGCCTCTCCTGCTCCTTTGGTGTTAATCTCATCGTATTCCTCCTCATAAAACATTTATGATTCGCCAGTCAAAAACGCCCTATTTTCGTGACGGCGAATCATTTATTTTGTCTGCATTCGTTTATACTCACTCAGTGTAACCCCACATACTTTCTTAAAAAGGCGTCCCATGTATTTATAATCATCATAGCCCAGGTTTTCCGCTATTTCGATCATGCTCATATCTGTCTCCGCTATCCATTTTTTAACAATTTGCATTTTGAACGAAATCACGTAATCCACGAAGGATTTATTCATATCCTTCTTAAAATTATGACTTAAGTATGTATTGCTCACAAAGCATGCTTCTGCAACATCTGTAAGTGTTAACTTATCAAATGGATGATTCAAAATATATTCCACTGCCTTGCCAGAAAGAGCAGACATTCCTACGGGATGCCAAAACCGAATAGCATTGTATAATTCCGTAACGTAATTGTTAAACAATACAACAGCCATCTCCTTGTTGCCTGACTGAAGCATGTGTTTGCGGACTTCTTCCACATCCGGAGTCAGCAATTGTATCCACTCGTACTTCTTTATTACCTCTTTTGAAACGTCTCTTGCAAAATTCATAAGTGATATCACACCATCCACTTCACTTTCTTTATCTCGAAAGCATTTATCCGTCAAATCCTCTATCAGCCTGTCAAAATTGCTTCCACCATCCAAAATACTTTCGACGATAATCTCAAGGTTTTCATCCAGCGTACGCTTTTCCTGTTCTTCTTCCTGAAAAAAATGAATTGCCCTTCTTAAAACTTTACCCAGGATATTATTGTTAACCGGCTTAACCATATAATCAAAGGCACCCAAAACCATTCCTTTTCTGGCACATTCAAAATCAGCTGCTTCACTCATTAGAATGACACATTTGCAAAGTTTTTCCTGTTTTACCTGTTCCAATAATTCTAATCCACCTAACTTCTGCATATCAATGTCTGCCAAGAGAATATCTACATGCTGCTTTCGAAGTCTTTTCAATGCGTCTATCCCATTACTGACATCTTCAACCAACTTAAGTTGCGTCTGTTGCTTCCAAAATTGCAAACTTTTTAACTGTTTTCTGTCAACCTCATAATCATCCACAATCATAATATCTAACATAGGTATCCTCCTTTCAAACAACTTTTAGGAACTGTTCATAAAGAACTTTACTTTTTGCACAGTTTCTTACTTCTATACAGCCAGATACTGATTGATAACAGACTCACTCAGCTTCTCAATTTCTCCCTGTGAAACCACTTTCCCCTTTTGCAGAATAACATAGCGATCTGCAATTTTCTTTGCAAATTTTAGATTTTGCTCTACAATAATCAACGTCAAATTCATTTCTTTCCGAACCCGTTCCAAAATAGTTCCAATTTCTGCAATAATATTAGGCTGAATCCCCTCTGTGGGTTCATCTAAAAGTAGTAGCTTCGGATCTGACATCAATGCTCTTGCAATGGCAAGCTGCTGCTGCTGTCCTCCTGATAGCACACCACCTTTTCTTTTTAAATGAGCTTGTAAGGCCGGAAAATATTCCAACACCTTCTCTTTTTGGCCCTCAAGATCAGTTGTATGTGCATATCCTCCTAAATCTAAATTCTCCTCAACGGTCAGATCCGGAATAATTTCCCGTCCTTGCGGTACATAGGCAATTCCCTTTCTCGATCTCTCATGGGGCATCTCTTTGGAAATATCCGTATCTAAAAAAGTGATGTTTCCACTTTCTATGCTCAGTACTCCAATGACAGACTTCAACAATGTTGTTTTTCCTACACCGTTTCGTCCCATAATCGCAAGTTTTTCTCCTTCCTTTACTTCAAGGCTGATTCCATTGATTACTTTACTTTTTCCGTAATTTACCTGAATATCACTTATTTTCAGCATTAGAATCCCTCCCCGTTCTCATCCTGCAGATACACTCGAATAACCTCTTTATTCTCTTTTATTTCTTGAAAAGTTCCTTCTGCTAACACTTTTCCCTGATGTAAAACGGTTACCGTATCTGCAATCTGTTCTACAAATTCCATATCATGTTCTATTACAACTAACGTATGCTTTCCGGCTAATTCTTTTACCAGTTCTCCTGTCTTATATGTCTCCACATCCGTCATACCTGCTGCCGGCTCATCTAATATGATCAACTCCGGAGACTGTGCTATAACCATTCCAATTTCCAACCACTGCCGTTGTCCATGTGCCAGTTCTGTCGCCATCATATCGCGTTGCTCATAAAGCTGTATCTGTTCCAATATCTTGCGGATCTTTTCTTTCACTTTATCTGTTCTGCGATAAGCGAATGCCTTTCCTATACTGGTGTATCCTTTTAGTGCAATCTCAATATTTTCGTATACTGTCATGTTATCGAATACGTTCGGTCCCTGAAATTTACGACCAATCTTATACTTTGAAGCAATATGCCCGGGTTCTTTCCCCGCTATATCTACTCCATCATAAATAATTTTTCCTTCTGTAGGTTTCGTTTTTCCTGTGATCAAATCCATTAAGGTACTTTTTCCTGCACCATTCGGTCCAATAATTACATGGATCTTTCCTTTCTCTACCTCTAAATTTACGTCACTCACTGCACGAAATCCAGAAAATGAAACAGATAAATTTTCTATTTTTAAAAGTGTATCACTCATGCTTTACACCTCGCTTCCACTTCTTGTTTTTTTGCCATCCTTCGCTTATGCTGTGCCTCCAAAGTCTGTCCTACAATTCCATTTGGAATAAAGAAAATAATAATAAGAAGAATTGCTCCCAAAATCAACTGCCAGTAAGATGCAAATTTCTCGGATAAAATGCTCTGTGCCCAGTTGATCAACAATGTACCAACAACAGCTCCCGTCAAATTACCTCTACCGCCAACCGCAATCCATATAACAACTGCGGTAGAGGCAACGATTCCAATATCCTCTGTTGTAATTGAACTGGTAGCCGATGCGTAAAGAACACCGCCAAGCCCAGCCAGTGCCCCGGATATTGCAAATATTAAAATCTTAAATTTAGCTGCATCATATCCAAAGAATCCAAGTCTGGCTTCATTTTCACGAATGGACGTTGCCACTTTTCCAACTCTGCTTTTTGATAACCAAAGACAAAATAAAAATACAAACACTGTAATAAAGAGTACCAAATAATAATACGATATTTTATCTAACTGCTCTCCGCCATTGATAGCAAATCGTTTTATTCCCTGTAATCCATTAAAGCCATTGGTATATTTCTGAATATTGATAATAAAATCTTGAAATATCTGTGCTAATGCTAAAGTAATGATTGTAAAAAACACTCCGTTGATCTTACTGGAAAATATAAATTTTCCCAAAAGCCATGCAAATACGGCTGGCAATGCGATTCCAATAATCGCTGCTGCAATAGGGTTCTTCAACGGTAAATAGAACCATGGTATCTCGGTTATCCCTTCTCTTGACATAAAGGAAGGCACCCCATTCTGAATCTGATAACATAAACCGATCATATATCCACCCATACCAAAAAGAACAGCATGCCCCAGACTTAGCAAACCAGCATATCCCCATAATAAATCCAGTGATAATGCAAAGATTACAAAGCAAAGATATCTACACATCATTTCTACCCGAAATTCCTTTACAATAAACGGAAATATCAGTAATAATATAAGAAGCAATCCATCAATATAACGGTCAATTCCTGCTTTTTTTATACTATGTAATCGTTTTGTCATCTTACATTACCTCCTTTCTTTTTTAAACAGCCCTTCCGGCTTAAATCTCAAGAGAACAATCACTGCCAGAAACACGATAATCTTTGCCCATGTCTCGTCAAAAATACCTGCAAGTATCGTTCTTCCCTCTCCCATGATCATCGAGGATACTGCTACACCACCCATTGACTGTACTCCACCTACTACAACGGTCAGGAAACAGTCTGTTAAATAAACACTTCCCATATTATAGGAAACACCAATGGTAGGTGCCAGAATACAGCCTGCCAGTCCTGCCAGTCCTGCACCATAAGCAAATGTCAATGTATCAATTGTTGATGTCTTAATCCCCAGGCACTCTGTCATTTGACGATTTTGCGTAATAGCTCCTATTTCTTTACCAAATTTAGTATATTTGAAAAGTACGATCGTAAAAATCAAAAGACCGATTGCCATAGCAACTACAAAAATGTTATAGTACGGAATAGCAACTTCCTTTATAAAAAGGACTCCCGGAATAGGCATATTTACGTTTTGCGATAAAGGCCAAATCATTCTTGCAATTTCAGTTAGTACAATGGACAAAGCATAAGTAGCAAGTATCGTTTCTGTTGGTTTTGAATAAAGCTTTTTAATAATAAAAATCTCCGTCAAAGCTCCAAACAATGCTGTTACCAAAAAAGAGATCACAATTGCAAATATAAATGGCAGTTTCCATACTGATGTCACAATATAAGCACAAAAACCACCTACCATGATCATTTCTCCATGTGCCATATTGATTACGTTCATCAAGCCAAAAATAATCAATAGACCCAATGTAGCAATCAACAAAACCGCCGATTGGTTAAGTCCGTTTATAATTTGTGAAATAAAACTTAACATTCTTCCACTTCCCTTCTCTCCTGTGCAACAGAGCAAAATCCAGCTGCTCCCTCCTTTGGGGTAAGCAGCCGGATTCAAAACACTTTTACTGTGGATAACAACTTGGATCATCCCATGCCGGCATAAAATCCGATCCTTCATATTCAGGATATAACACAGCTGGCCATGGCTCTGGTCTCAATGCTTCCTCAGAAGAATATATGATATCAAATTTACCATCATGAATCTGAGCAAATCTGGAATACAACCAGGTACAATGATTTTCCTGATCTACTTTAATCTTACCCTGCGGAGCATCAAATTCTACTCCGGCAAATGCGTCAATCAAAGCATCTGTATCTTTCGGATCTTCTACTTTTTTCAGTGCCTCTGCTAACAAATAGCAACTCTCGTAAGCAGATTCTGTCAGTACAGTTACTACCGTACCATCATCAAACAACTCGTTATATTTATCTCTGAATGAATTTGATTTTTCTGTATCAAGTGAAGCAAAATACGGCATAGAGGCATAATGTCCTTCTGCGTAATCAGCTCCGATCGCCTGTAAATTACTCTCATCAATTCCAATAGAACAAATAGGAACTTTATCAGCTTCTAGTCCATACTGTGTGTAATTTTTAAAGAATGCTGTATTCGAATCACCTATTACTGCAGAATATACAAGCTCTGCACCTGAATCTTTAATCTTATTACATATAGTCGAAAAATCTGTTCCTCCAAGCGGAATGTATTCTTCACCAACTACTTCACCACCATACATTTCAACCAATGCCCTTGCCTGCTTGTTACACGTCTTAGGAAATACATAGTCAGAACCCACAAGAAATACTTTTTTCCCTACATTCTCCAGTAAGTAAGGAATAAATTCCGTTGCCTGCTGATTTGGCATACATCCTACATAGATAACGTTTGGATGAACTTCTTCCCCTTCCGTATAGGTAGGATACACTAACAACGAATTTTCATCTTTTAATGTAGTAAGTGTCGCCTGACGGCTTGCTGATGTATAACATCCCACAGTTGCAACAACCTCATCCTGCTGTATTAATTTCTTTATTTTTTCTGTTGCAGTTGCCGGATCCGAAGCATAATCCTCATGGATATATTCAATCTTCTTTCCATTAATTCCACCAGCTTCATTAATCTCATCAAATGCCATAATACATGCATTCGTCATTGTTTTTTCTACCAGTGCAGTGGAACCACTCTCTGAAAATAAAATACCGATCTTAATGGTATCTTCAGAGGAACCGGCCGTTCCCCCTTTCTCAGCAGATGAACTACTTTCACTATTTCCACATGCCACCAGACTTCCAATCATTGTAATCGACATTAACACTGCCATTATTCGTTTTAAAAATACTTTCTTCATACGCTTAGCTCCTCCTTTTTAACAACAAAAGGCGCAATCTGTATTTTTACAAATTGCGCCTTTGCATCTTCCACAAAATAAAGTTATGTTCCTAAATAAGTCAATATCATTACTATTTTCCATAGTTTTCATCTGCTAATGTTTCCGTAAACATTTCGATGTATTTATCCGGACGCCAGTCTGTACCCTCAACGGACGGATTATATTTAAATGGAAAACGAGTAGCCAGTGACAAATCAATGGTAGCCGTAAACATTTCACACTCCGGAGCATCTTCATCGGTAAATCTTCGTCCTGCATAATAATAATATGACCATGCATGCTTTTGACCCGGTCCAATAATGGAACTCCCTCCCCAAAAATAATTTGTAACATCCAAACCACCAATGTTCGCTGATGCAATATAAATGCCATTTTGAACAACCGCTGCTTCCAGGGTAGGAGAACCAAAAAATGGTCCATGACAATGTGCAAGTGCCGTACTATTTACCATAAGCCGACATCCCCTTGATGCATAATATCGCATCAGTTCCGGAAAAGCATAATTATCATAACAGATTCCTATACCAATCGGTCCCCAGTCAGTTTCAAAAATTACTGGTTTATCACCACGAGTTGCCCAGTTCGGTTCCGGTGCCGGCAAATGCATTTTATGATAGCAACCCGCCACACCATCCGGAGATATAATTGCCAATGCATTATAGATGATATCCGGATTATCATCATCCCTTGCAGGTAAGCCAAAAATCACATTGATATTCCATTTTTTAGCCAGTTCTGCAACCTTTTCACTACTTGGTCCCGGAACTGTTTCTGCCAGTTTATATTGCATTTTTTCTTTGAATGGTTTATCTGCTTCATCATCATACGAAGTTAATGCCATTTCCGGAAATATAACAAAATCACTACCACGTTTCGCTGCTGCTTCCGTATATTCCAAAATTCTTTTCAAATTTGCTTCTTTGTCTCCCCAAACCGGATGAAACGTTACGACAGAAACTGTACATATATCTTTACTCATAAAGGTCCCTCCTTAAATATGAAATTTTGCTCTGGCAAGTTCCGCAATATACTTTGCACATTCCTCGTGGGACATAATAGAACTATCCAACATGAGGTGACGGTATTTTGTTGAATGAAAATTAACACCAGCCTGATTCTTGTAGAGATTATGTCTGGCCCTATCGACTCCCTCTAGATACTTTTTAGCGTCATATTCTTTAAGATGCAATTCCTCGCCACACGCCTGAATACGCTTTTCATATGGTGCATAAATGAACACATTCAACATACTTTTATGGTTGATCTCTCTCAAAATATAATCAGAACATCTACCTACAATGACACAGTCCTCACTATTTGCCAAATCAATAATGACACTTCTTTCCATTTCAAAAACCTGATTCTGCATAGCTGCGTTTCCAAGTCCCAGAGGATACATCATTTTAGCGAAAGCAGAAATCCTTTGACCATCAAAAGCAGCAAGTTCTTCTACATTGTAGCGAAATTCTTTCGCTGTTAGTTCAATAATATCTCTATCATAGTACTTGAAGTTCAATCTTTCAGCTACCTGCCTTGCAATCAGGCGCCCCATACTACCAAACTCACGCGTTACAGTAATAACATTTCCCATATGATTCCTCCTGTAAGACTCTTTCTATCAAAAAAGACAAGTAAAATACAAAGTTATTTTTGAACAGTTCCTAACCATTATTCTTCAAAAGGAATTCCATCTATTGGTGCATACTTTACTCCAGGTAATTTTCTTGTTATTTCTTCCACCTTCTTCTGGGTTCCTTCCGGATCATTTACCCAATTGCGATAGAACTCAAACTGACATTCCGGTTCTCCATAACGTTCTTCATTTGAATTAATGGTTCCTGTATATCCTCTATGTAACAATTTATACAAATGATTCTGGGACTGCCAATTCGCTCTTGCATCACGAATTGCACTTACAGAAAGCTGTGCGTACTGATAACTATATTCTTCTGTTCCTGTGATACCCAGTACTCGTCCATCAAATCCACATATTGATGAATGACCAAAGTAAGAATATACTCCATCATATCCTGCTGCATTCGCTACTGCTGCATATACGTTATTACACCATGCCATAACAGGTACAACATTAATTTCCTGCTGATTTGCCGGATACATATATCCCTGACATCTTACAACCAGCTCAGCTCCTCTCATTGCACAGTCTCTCCAGATTTCCGGATAATTTCCATCATCACAGATAATTAAACTGATCTTTAATCCCTTCGGTCCTTCTGTTACATAAGTCCTGTCTCCCGGATACCATCCTTCAATCGGTGTCCATGGAATCATCTTCCGATACTTTTGTACGATCTCGCCTTTATCGTTAATTAGGATCAATGTATTATACGGAACTTTATTCGGATGTTCTTCGTGTCTCTCGCCAGTCAATGAAAAGACACCCCATACTTTATTTTCAATACATGCTTTTTTGAAAATTTGTACTTCCTCTCCATCGTCTGTCGTTGCAAGCTCCATCATCTCGTCAAAATCATACATAATGCCATGTGTACTATACTCCGGGAAAATAACCAGATCCAGACCCGGTACACCTGTTTTTAAACCTTTTATGTAATCACTGATTTTATTACAGTTTTCAAGAATCTCCTCTTTTGTATGCATTCTTGGCATCTTCCAGTTAACAACTGCAACTCCTACATTATCTGCGCTTGATGAAATATCTCCATGTGTCATAATCTTTACCTCCATATATTTGTATTACTACTTTTGACAACAAAAAAGGCACAATCCGTATTTTAACAAATTGCGCCTTTGCATCTTTCTTTAAAATTAAGTTGTCATGTAATTTGCATTAGTATTTATATCACGTTTCGACCTTATATGTAAACTGAATATTTTTCTATTTTGGTGTAAAATCTTTAACTTTTTGTTTTATGATATATTGTTCCTAAATAAATCGAGTTTTTGACAGTTCTGAGAGGCAAAAACCTAATAAAATCAATAGGTTAGTGCCTCTATTCTTTTCTTCAAGTGTCAAAGACGGGAATATACTACACATGCAAAAATATGTCAAAGTGATTTTTAGAACAAATATGGCTGCTCCCACAAATTCAACTTGGTACCGATTCCCAGTTCCAAAGCTTTCTCGTAGCACTTCTTTCCCCATGCCACATCCTCTACCGGCATGCCGCCTACCGAGTAAATGATCACTTCGTCATCGGAGGTACGTCCCGGCTGTGCACCCGTCAGGATGGAACCCAGGTTAATGATCTTGTCTTTTGTCAATT
>CAJOPP010000194.1 GCA_905236365.1 uncultured Lachnospiraceae bacterium | reverse complement strand
TGAACCCCGCCTGAGACAAGTTTCCTGCCCCCGCCTACGCTTTGCTTAGAGGCGGGGGCATCTCTGTCTGAGATATATATTTTCGTATGCATCTCGCAGTTAATGCGAGATGCTGCCTGAACAGTTACAACAATACTCTTCTTTTACATATCATAAAGCAATGCATTGCAAATGGCTGCCGCAATATTGCTTCCACCTTTTCTTCCTCTTGCTACAATATAAGGAACCGGGCATTGCAGAATCAGTTCTTTTGCCTCTACCACGTTGACAAAACCAACCGGAACACCAATAATTCCCCTGGGTGCAATCTTACCCTCCCGAATCAGTTCATATAACCGAACCAATGCAGTCGGTGCATTGCCAATGGCAAAAATAAAATCCTGTTCAAAGGCCGCTGCCTTATCCATACTCGCCACCGCCCGGGTGGTACCATTGATCTTTGCCTTCTCAGCAACATCTTCATCACTCATAAAACAGAATACTTCCCCACCATATTTTGCCAATTCCTTTTTGTTTATGCCGGACTTTGCCATCTGGGTATCCGTCACAATGCAGACACCTTCCCGAATTGCCTGTTGCAAAATATCCACAGCATTTTCCGAAAAACAAAGATTGTCCAGATAATCAAAATCTGCAGATGTGTGAATCGCACGCTTAATAACAGGTGCCTGCCTGGGGTCTAACCTGATATCTCCCAATTCTTCCGAAATAATCTCAAAACTCCGCTTTTCAATATCGGCCGGCAATACATTTTCTAAATGAATCTCATGTTGCATCAGTCTATCCTTTCCTAAATATCCTGTTTGCTTCCTAATCACAATCAGGCAAATTTACTGCTCTTGTGATTTTGCTATCGCATTTCGCCCAACGACTTAAGATAAAATTATTATCCTACTATCTGCTACCTCTGTCAAGCCAAACGCCCACAATACAAAAAAGAGTCGCTTGCGACTCTTTCACACCCAAACAGTATTGCGAAGCAATTAACTTCTTCTCCGCGAAATGCACATCCCGCAAAGCGTTTTTGCTTTACAGGAGACGAAGTTTCCCACATTGTTTTGCATACGCAAACAGCTCCTGATTCACTGCTTCCATACTTCCAAAGCGTTCCCGGATACAAATCACCTCTTTACAGGAATCCATCTTGTTCTTTGCTACTTCGAATAGTTCCCCCGGAATCGGTTCAAAAGGTTCCGCATCGATGACCTCTGCAGCCAACGCCCTTGCCACCGGATAGTCCAGATCATTGCGATATAGAATCCCGGTAACAAATGCTTTTCCTTTCCGCTGCAAATTGCGGTAAACACTTCTCCCGCTGCCATCACCTGCAATGACAAAAACCTCAGGAGTTCCCGTTGGCGGCTCTAATTCCATACTTCCATTCTCCTCATCAAAGCTCCCTGCAGCAATGTCAAAAAGCTGTCTGATATAATCCTTTCGAAAGATTTCTTCCGGTGTTCCGAATTTTTCTACATACTCCCCTTTTAAACAAAGAATTTTGTCAGAAATCCGTTCTGCCAATTCCAGTTCATGCAGGGACATGATTACCGTTACTTTTTTTTTCTCCCGCATTTTCTGCAAAATGGACAAAAATTCCAATTTGTATTTTACATCCAGAAACGATGTGGGTTCATCCAGTAAAATAATTTCCGGTTCCTGACAAAAGGCTCTTGCCAGCATGACCCGCTGCCTTTGTCCATCACTGATCTTACGAAAATCCTGATTCCGGATTTCCGTCACATGCACCAGTTCCATCACCTCTTCCACAATTCGCAGATCCTCTTCCCTCAAGATTCCAAATCTGCCGGTATAGGGATATCTTCCAGTCGCGACCACATCTTCACAAGTCATCATTTCCGTTTTCAATTTTTCAGTAAAGACCACCGACATTTTCTTTGCCAGGTCTTCCGCTTTCATCTCTGATAAACTCTCTTTGCCCAGATAAACAACCCCGTTTACGGTCTGCAACTGTCCTGCAATGCTTTTTAAAACCGTTGATTTTCCTGCACCATTGGGACCAATCAGTGTTAGAATCTCGCCTGATTGCAGTACAATCTCGATGTCCTTGATCAAAGGGGTTCCATCGTATCCGACACAAAGTTTTTCTGTATAAAAATATAAATCCTTCATTCTAAATTCATACTCCTAATCCGGATATTTCTCTTTTCTGTTTCCCGCCATAATCCACAGTACCACCGGTGCCCCAAACACCGCAGTTACCGTACTGATGCTAAGTTCCGTTGGTGCAAACACCGTTCTGGCGATCAAGTCACACGCCAGACAAAAGATTCCCCCTCCAAGAAAGCTTGCGGGTATCAACCATATCGGCCGATTGGTTCCTAACAGATTTTTTACCAGATGGGGTACTGCAATTCCAACAAAGGAAATCGGTCCTGCATAAGCAACGACACAAGCTGACAAAATACTGGAAAGCAGGATCAACAGGATTCGAAGAAGTCGGACATTTACCCCCATGCTTTTTGCATAATTTTCCCCTAACAAATACGCACTGATCGGCTTGGAAAGAAAAAAGATAATGATCACTGTAATCAGGACTACAACAGTCATAACATAAACATGATCCCATGCCATTCCCGAGAAACTCCCTCGAGACCAGTTATGCAGATTTACGATATCTGCATCATCCGCAAATGTTACTATAAAATCAGTAATGGCAGAACAGATGTATCCTATCATGACTCCGCTGATCACCAGCATCGACATGTTATTTACTTTTCTGGACATGAGCAGCACTAATTGCATGGAAAGCACTGCCCCCACAAAAGCTGCCAGAATCAAAGTCGTTGAGCTGACTCTGATCGATTTTCCAAGCAGAAATACCATGACCAATGCTACCACAAGCTTCGAACCGGAGGATATTCCTAAAACAAAAGGTCCTGCAATGGGATTATGAAAAAAGGTCTGTAACAGATAGCCGGATAATGCTAACGCGCCACCCAGTATCAATGCAGATATCGCCCTTGGAAAACGGATATCCATAATAATCCTCTTAGATGTCTCGTCCATTTCCTGTCCGGTAAAAAGCTTGATAATGTCCTGAAACGGAATCGAAATACTTCCATAGAGGATGTTGATCAAAAGAAAAAAGAGACAGCCTGCTCCCAGTAGGATTAATACTACAATAAAGCGGATTTTTCTTCGGTCACCTTTCATATTATATCATTTCCTTTCTCCATTCTGTCTTTCACACCATGGTATCTCCTGTTTTCAGGATAATGGCACACTTGCTTTACACCTTGACAGTATCCGGTTCATTTATTTTAAGGGAGTATCTATTCAGCAGCAATGTCATTTACTTAAGAATTTGCCAATACACAGTTGCCGGATATGCTATATGTTTTACCATGTAGGGCTATCTGCAAACGCCGG
>CAJOPP010000193.1 GCA_905236365.1 uncultured Lachnospiraceae bacterium | reverse complement strand
GTTCAGGCACAGCTTGTAAATATCTTCATACATCGGCTTAAATTCAGGATACGCTGTAATCAGCTGTATCACATCCTCCGGTCGATCCGAACTAAAGAACTGCAGCCATGCGCCCAACTTATTCTGTATAGGATGATTGTGCATGGTTTCACAAAAGATGTCAATGGAGATAAACCAATAGTTCTGCAAAAGATTTAACTTGATTCCGGTTCCCCTATACACGTTTGTATTATCTTAAGAAAAGATCTATTGAAGCAGCGATAACACACCTTGATTAGACTGATTCGCCTGTGCAAGCATTGATTGGGCTGTCTGCTGCAAAATATTATTCTTTGAATAGTTAACCATCTCTTTCGCCATATCCGTATCACGAATATTCGATTCAGCAGAAGTCAGATTCTCTGAATAATTCATCAGATTGTTAATAGTATAATCAAGACGATTCTGGATTGCACCAAGGGCAGATCTGTTAGCAGACACCGTCTTAATTGCAGAAGTAATAGCAGCCATAGCTCCCGCAGCGTGACTATGTGTACCTATACTTAAGGCAATATAACCACTCACATTTACTCCAATCGTAACGGAATCCATCTTCTTAAGATTGATCGTCATATTCTCACCTGCATTCGCACCAACCTGCAGATTCAAAGTCTTGTTTTCCCTCAGTAAATAGGTACCATTGAACTGTGCCTTATTGGCAATACTATCAATCTCCTGTGTCAATTGATTAATCTCTTTCTGGATTGCCTCACGATCCACAGACTGATTCACATCATTAGCAGCCTTGGTTGCCAGCTCGCCCATCCGTTGCAAAATGGAATGAATCTCATTCATATTTCCTTCTGCCGTCTGAATCAGGTACTGACCATCTTCGGAATTGCTAACCGCCTGATTGATTCCTTTTATCTGGTTACGCATCTTTTCAGAAATAGAAAGCCCAGCTGCATCATCCGCTGCTCTATTAACCTTATAACCGGATGATAACTTCTCCGTATTCTTCGCTACCGCCTTAACATTACCGCCCAGCATTCTATTGGCATTTGCCGCTTGCATATTGTGCTGTACTCTCATAACTATTCCTCCTTGAATATACTAATAGAATCTCCATAATTCGCATACTGACAACTTCTATTTCCCTATACTATCATATAGAATACCACTACCAGATACTTTCCATATTCTAAAGAAAGCTTATATACAAGTATATCGGATTTATATTAGAACATTTTATACCTAACTTGAACGAAATATTTTTTAGCCTTTTCACGACGGCTTGTTTGCCATGTCCAAAACCATACCTGTTTTAACACCTCATCTATCGAAAAACCGGACAGTTGTGACTGGTTCTACAAATGTTTACAGAAGTTGATAAAGCGGAGTTTCCTATCTTTTGTCAGACCACCACCGGATATGATGCAGTGGATGTGTAGATGGAAATTTAATTCCTGCCCCCATGTATGAAGTACCTGAATGATTCCGGGTGTTGTGCTAAGATACTTCGGATTTTCCGATAATTCCAAAAGTGTCTCGGCAGAAGCTACTGCTAAGTTTCTTTTTTATTCTTGTGTTATCTTTATAAATGATTTATTATGAAAACAGGGACATCACTATATGTAAGTGTAAAAAATATGTAAGTGCAAAAAATATTTAACTGCTGTCTTATCCGTATTATTGTATTTACTCGCTATCTGACTCACAACAAGGAGGATTCGCATTGGAACAATATAAAAACAGAACCTGAATAGGAGGAACATATTTATGAACGAGATTGAACAATATGTCGCAAGTGAAGACTGGATATCTGCGGCATCTGCTTTAGTCGATTATCTTAATTTACATCCTGATCTATTTGATGCAAAGACTGCAATTCTTGCTGCTACAATTTCCATGCACATGGATGGACAACATGACATCACCTATGAATACATTTCCAAAGGTCTAAAAATTTCTCCTGACAATTATGAACTTTACCTTCTGCTTGGCGACTGGTATCTGGATAAAAACATCAATCAAGCCTATCTCTGCTACGAAAATGCCCTTTATTTATGTGAGAAGCAGATGGGAACCGAGCATGACGATACCCTATTTTTGCGTCAGGTCTATGATAATATGCGCAACAATGCTACGGTTGATGTTCAACCAGTATCCTTTATTATTTTATCATGGAATACTTGCGATTTATTAGAAGCTTGTCTGAAAAGTATACGTAATACATGTTATGAAGAATCTTATGAACTTGTCATCATCGATAACGGATCTACCGACGGAAGCGTAGAATGGCTTCGTACACAATCCGATATTACACTGATTGAAAATCATACCAATCATGGTTTTGCCGGTGGATGTAATCAGGGAATTCAGAAAGCTACTTCAGGCTATGATATCTTTTTATTGAACAGCGATACCGAAATGATGTTTAATTCCCTGTTCACACTGCGGATGGGATTGTACTCTTCTTCCAAAATCGGGGCTGCAGGAGCTGTGAGTAATTTTGTACATCCCTCCCAGAGAATTGACGAAGCCTGCACCTCAATTCTTGCCGGAAAAAAATACGCATACAAGCATAATCTCCCCTCTCTTTCTGCTTTAGAATATCAGGACTGGCTTGTAGGCTTTGCAGAATTGATCAAACGTCCGGTGATTGACCAGCTTCATGGCTTCGATGAGGATTATCCTGTTGGCAATTATGAAGATAATGATTTGGGATTTCGAATTCTTAAATCTGGCTATCGGAACGTATGCTGTCACAATTCTTTTATTTATCATTGGGGACATGCTTCCTTCAAAAAGAATAACATTGATATTGTAGCACAGGAGGCCACAAATGCCAAAATATTCAAACACAAGTGGGGAATAGATCCTTCCTATTACGGACATATTCGAACAGAGCTGATTGAGCTGATTCCAAACTGCAAATCTGATCCCATTGAAGTTTTAGAAATTGGCTGTGGAAGCGGCAGTACATTAGCGCGTATTGCCTATCTGTTTCCACATTCTAACGTACACGGTTTAGAACTCATGGAACAACCTGCAGCTTTTGGTGCAATGAAATTTGACGTTCATTGCGGTAATATTGAAACAGATCCTCTTCCCTATCAAAGGGCGAGTATGGACTACATTATCTTGGGAGATGTATTAGAACATCTTCACGACCCTGAAGCTATCTTGCAGAAAGTAAAATCCTATCTAAAACCAACAGGAAGTCTGATCATCAGTCTTCCTAACATAATGAACGCACGCATCATCTATCAATTACTTTGCGGACACTTCACTTATGAAGAAGCCGGTATATTAAATCGCACCCATCTAAAATTTTTTACTTATTATGAAATAATACAAATGATGGAACGAAATGGATATCAGATTGAGACCATCAATTATATCAACATACCACCAGAAAGCACATCTGCATTCAAGAATTTTTTTGACCAACTTTGTTCTATAGAAGAAGTTGCAGATCGTGAAATGTTTGATGCTTATCAATATATCTTTCGGGCAAGTATTCGAAATTACTAGAATGTTACAAGGAGGCAATTATGAGAATTCATTTTACAGTACCAGAATATACCATTCAGAATGAATATCAGTATATGAATGATGTATTAGGAGAAAACAAACAATTCCCTGTTCTGACAATCGGACGTGACAGCTACATTGGTGAAGCTTATGCCGATACAGCGTTTGATGAACAACTTATTTATAACATTCATATCGGTCGCTATTCTTCTATCGCAGCAAACATACATTTCCTAATTGATATGAATCATGATTACCGCAAGGTTTCTCAGGGATACATTACCGGCGTACCATACTGTCGTCCGGAACTCATAAAACGAAAAGGACAGATTGTGATCATGAATGATTGTTGGATTGGAGATTTCGTTACCATATTAAGCGGTGTCACAATCGGAAACGGCGCCGTTATCGCCGCAAACAGTGTTGTAACCAAAAATATCCCACCCTATGCCATCGTTGCTGGAAATCCTGCCAAAATAATCGGCTACCGTTTCGAAAAGTCTCAAATTGAAGCCCTTAACCTGATTCGATGGTGGAACTGGTCTGCAGAACAGATTCGAAACAGTGCCACGGACTTACATGGTGACATAGACGAATTTATTCAGAAATATATCAATACTGCAAAGCATGAACTTTCCGGAATTATTCCGGCCGATACCAAACCAATACCGAAAGAAAATGCGGGAGAGGAGAAGATATTTCTATATATCCCTGATTTTGAACAGGACTACCCTACCTACCAGAAAGTTATCGAACAATTTATACAAACTTACTCCGATACGAACTATGAACTTTTATTATACATTGAAGAAGACGAGTTTCTAAATGAAAAACTGGCACTTCTTGATAACATTTTTGCACTATATAAAAACGCAAACTGCTACATTAATTTATTTATTGGTAATATCGCTGATAAACGCAGTTTATTCTGTCAAGTAGATGCCTATATCACAAACCGAAGTACCGATAACGTTCTGCATATGGATATGGCAGATTTATTTGAGTTACCTGTTATTTCCTCTGTAGATTTTCCTATCTTTGAAGAAAAACAAACGCTTCAACATATGGTAAAGGTTTCCACCCCTATTACAACTGCCCCGTCACCTGCACCTATCAGTACTCTAATTCAATCCATGCACACACTTGCTGCTGAACAGAAAAAAACACAGGCACTTTTGGCACAATTGTCTGCTAATCAATATGGGCTTGATCATACGATTGATAATTTAAAATATGAGATTTTATCTTTTGACAAAAAACCTGCATATCCAACAATTGAATCCATTGAAGAAACCCTTGAACAAATTCTGCATCAAAAAAAATCTATCTGCCGTTTCGGAGATGGCGAATTTGCAATTATGGCAGGCAAAACACGTCAAAAATTTCAAAACACAAGCCCTGCGCTTGCAAACAGACTGAAGGAAGTCCTTCACTCCAAAGAAGAGAATATTCTAATCGGAATTGCAGATAATTATGGGGATCTTTCCCAGTATAGTGATTACGGAAAATACAATATACGAATCTACTTAACGGAAGAAACCCGCAAAGAACACTATGCACTGTTAGATATGAACCGGATATATAGCAATGCTTATTTGTCACGTCCTTATTCTATGTATGCCGATAACAATACCAACGCACCACAGGAAAGATTTGACCACCTGAAACAGATCTGGAATAACCGGAAACTACTCATTATTGAAGGGACACAAACCCGTATGGGAATTGGAAACGATCTACTCGATAATGCTGCTGATATCATCCGTATTCTAGGTCCGGCAGAACATGCATTTGACCAATACGATACAATCCTGTCGGAAGCCTTAAAGCAGGAGAAAGACCGTCTGGTACTCATCGCTATGGGGGCAACTGCAACCGTTCTGGCTTACGACCTTGCACTTGCTGGATTCCAGGCTCTCGATATCGGACACATCGACATTGAATACGAATGGATGCTGGAAGGTACCGGTGGACGAACAAGAGTCAAAGATAAATACACAAATGAAGTGCCCGGAGGTGAAATCGTAAATGACATTCAAGATCCTGTTTATGAAAGCCAGATTGTTGCGATATTTGATTAGTTGATGATTATTTCATTTTCCTGTCGTTATGATGACAGCTGGTAACATCGGATGTTTTTCAATAACCAGCATGCTATGTAGAATACCATACGTGAATATAGTCGATAAAATTCTTGCTATATTCAATAAATGAATCATGTTTTTGGTAACCACCATAAGACTCTCAAGCCGCCTGCACTTGCTGCGGGCAGCTTGCCAACAACGTAAATAGTATCAGCATCGGGCACACAGGAATGCGAAGCTCTGTCCGATGCATAACAGTGAAACCAAAGGCTAAACCGTTACTACAAACGTAAGTTTCCTGTGTAAAAGTCTTGCAAAAAAACAATAACCTGCCATATAATCTCACTGGCAATTATCTCCTTCAAAACTTATATGTTAAGTCTAAAATATAGTATACGGTATTTAGAAGCAAACTTATACTGCCAAAATTACATAATCACAAGGCCATAGACAACCATGACCATTAAATCGCAAATAAAACTGATAGTCATCACGAAATTGGTGGATTATTCTAGGAATGTCAAAAATATCTGCCGGAATATGATAGGCCGATATTAAAAGTTGCGGTTTTTCCTTCGTTATATGCCCTTGAGCACCAATAAGTGCATCTTTCTCTGCTCCTTCTATATCCATTTTAATAATGCCAATTTCTTCCGTAATATCACTATCTATTGTAGTTATCTCTACTTGTGTATTTCCTGCATTTGATATTTTATTACCTGCATCATTCTCATTATCATTTATATTGATAAGGGCACATTCCCTACCTACACCTTTCTGTACACAGACAACATTTTCCATATCTATGGTATTATTTACAAGATTCTGATATGTGGAAGGCGTTAGTTCATATGCATAAATCTTCTTATACCTGCCATATATATTAATAAACTCATATACCGAATCGCCTGTATATGCCCCCAAATCCACCAACACAGTATTCGTATCTGTAAGACCTGTTATATCTAAATCATAATAATCTGAATATACTGTTTCCACCATATTATGCAATTCATCTATATCGAACCTAAACCAATAGTTTACAATGCCATTCAAAATTACTTTTGAACGATAATCTGCCAAATGTTCAAAAAGCCATTTATAATCATCTATATGACTTTTCATCATCACTACATACTCTTTAATCAAAGAAAAATCCTGTGCTTCTATGTCAATCTTTCCATTAAGAAATGAATACCTTTCTGGCAACCGAATATACTCCCTCTGAATTTCCAAAGGAAGTTCTTTGAAATTATGTAATACTAATGAATAAATACTATCAACATCAACATATTGAAACCACTCATATAAATCCCAAAAGTCCCTTTCTACCTTCGATCCACTTCGACGTGCAATGCTTTCTTTCCAAATTGAAACCATCTTTTCCATCTCTGCCAAGAATCCCCGGCACCCTTCTTTACTATCAAGACTCCATTCTTCTTGCATTTCAATATAATATGCTCGATAAAATGTAAGATTAAAAATTTCAGAAAGTTCTTTTATAGATACAATCTCATTTTTTACGCGTAAAAAATCCAGCTCTACATATTTTTGTAAAAGCCCTATACTCTTTTCAAATTTTTTTATTGTTTCCGAAAATTCATTCTTTGTATATACCCAATCATTCATTATTTAAGTTGAATCTCCTTTTAGCATCTACTTTAATTACCTTATATTTCTTTGTCAAAGAATCTCTTTCTCAAATC
>CAJOPP010000192.1 GCA_905236365.1 uncultured Lachnospiraceae bacterium | reverse complement strand
TGGAAAAGCAGATGGAAAACAAAAAAAGGTTAATTACGGGACGTTAAAGAAAGGAACATATCGAATAGATTTTTGCGTAAAGGATCAACAATCAGCAGGATTAGTTTCGTGGTATATGAAAGGCTCAGGGACTATTAATCAATAAGAAATGAAATGGAGGAAATTTTCAAATAAATCATAATTAAGATATGAGAATTAGAATGGGTGCAATGGAATCTGCGGGAGTAGAATTGCCATATTTGGTTTATGTATATCAATTTCCTGATAAAGACTGGAAAAATCTTGTGGAGAACAGTTTTTATATTGTTTCATCCTTTTATTCGGTGAAACGGTGCTGGAAATTATTGGTGTATGGTCAGGGCGAGAAAATCAAAAGAGAAAGCAAATTTAAATAGATAAGTATAAAATAAAAAATCTTGAAGGAGATCACCAATGGAAGAATCTTACATATTGGAATGCAAAGATTTGGTAAAAGAGTATGAACATCATCACAACAAATTGCAGGTGATTAAACCGACATCATTTGGAATCAAAGAAGGAAGCGTGAATCTGATTCTCGGAAAAAGCGGGAGCGGAAAGACAACGCTTCTTTCTATGTTGCAGGGGATTGAAAAACCGACAAGTGGAAACGTATACTATCGGAATATAGATTTTTATCAGTGTTCGGAAGAAAAGCAAGCCCAAATAAGAGGAAATCAATTTGGTATTATTTTTCAGTCCTTTCATCTGATTTCAGAATTGAGTGTAATGGATAATGTGAAAGTTCCTTTGATCATCAATGGCAGAACTTTTGATGAGGCAGCATATGAAAAATTACTGGAGATTTTAAGATTACAGGAAGTGCAGACCATGTATCCGTCACAGCTATCCGGGGGCCAGCAACAAAGAGTAGCGATTGCAAGGGCGATGATCATGAAACCGGATATTTTGTTTGCGGATGAGCCAACCGGAAATCTGGATAGTGAGAATGGCAAAAATATTGCACAGTTGTTTGATAAAATTAATCGGGAATATGGGACGACCATAGTGGTGGTCACACATGACAGAGAACTAATCGAAGACCCGGATCGTGTTTTTTTTATCAAAGATGGAGAAATCCGATGTTGAAAGGGAAAACTATGAAAAACATTCGTTTGGCAACGATGCTGCTGAAGAATCGAAAAAAAATAGTGTTTGGAATCATCGGTTTGATTGCCACAGCAGGAGTGCTGGCGAATCTTGCTTTTTTTACCGCAAGGCTGCAAGTGGAACAGAAAATATCGGAGGCGGAAAGAACATATGGTTCTTATGTATGTGGACTAAACCGGTTGTCGGATGAAGATATTGCAAAATTGCAGGAGATACCGGAGCTGGCGATTGGGTGCTATGAGAACTTTGGTATGTTAAAGAAAGAAAACAGCGTGCTGACGCTTGGGTTTGTGGATGAGCAGTTTTTGGAAATGGTCAATATGCACCTGTTGAAGGGGCGGATGCCAAAGCAGGAAAAAGAAGTTGCATTGGAAAAATTTGTTGCGGAGCTGTTTGGTATTGATGAACCGGGAGAAATGATTTCACTGAAATATGGTGGATATCAGGAAGAGGTTAAGGTTTGTGGTATTGTCGAAAATTATTCCAATGCATTGAATGTAAATGTCGATGTGAGTCCGTTAGAAAGAAACTATCCCAATCTGCTTTTTTCGAAAAACAGGAGTTCTTTGGATGCAGAAGTCTATCAATCCGCATTGCTGTCAGACCGGACAATGGAGCGGTTGGAACTGGATCACAGGAAGGCAATGCAGCGTATATATGGATATTTTCGAAAATATGACAGAGAAGATCTGGTAGAGAATACTTATGAAAATGATAATCTGTATAATAGAGGATTACAGTATTGCATGGAAATCAGACTAATGGGATATCTTTTTTCCGGTATTTTGCTAGTGGCAATTGCGACGGCTGTATTAACAATCTTATCTGCCTTTTACTACGGATATGAGGAAAAACTTGGAGTGTTTCAGGTATATGGATTATCACCTGGTGCATCATATTGTATTTGCCTGATTCAGTTATGTTTTTTTACAGGTGTGGGTTGCTTATGGAGCATGATGATCAGCCGGGCATTCAATGAGTTAATAAGATTTGCATATCAGGATTCTCTATTAGAAAACAGCGTTGCTGACCCTCTGTTTTTGGTTGTGTGGAATGGGTTGCTTCTGGCAATAGAAGTTTGCTTTTTTTACGGAAAATACCGGACTGAGAAGCGGAAAAGTATTACATATTTGTTGGCACCTGGCAGTTATACCGTATTTCGCGGTGTGAAGAATCGAAAGCTTCATTTTGATTATGTTAACCATTTATCAGGGCCTCGGGGAAGCTGGATTTTGTTGTTTGCACTTCTCTACCTGATCTGCTATGGAAGTCTGGTTGTTATGGAAACGGCAAAAAATAACTATGCCGGTTATCCGGATTATTCCTTGATTGCTAAGAGAGTCTCTGTTTCGGAAAACAGGGACGGATATAGTATTGAATATGACACGGATCTTTGTTATTCAGATGCGGATATGGAGGGACTGCAGGCACTCAGCAAACAGATAGCGGTGGATGGATATCCAAATAATAAGAATACTACCTTGCTGTTTGATAAGCAAAAAGTACCAACTTATTTTCAAAAATGGAAAATGGAGAATGATTTACCGGATACGGATGCAGAAAATTCTATCATTTATGGACAATGGCCACAGGAAGCAGAACAGTATACTCCGATTCCGAATGTGAATTTTGTAGTCTTGAATCCGGAGGAATTGGAGGCATTATATAAATCAATGGGAAGAGAAATGTCTTCCGATATTTTAAAAAAGAAAAACGGTATTCTTCTGTTTGTACCAGATGCTCTGGAGAATCAAATTGAGGTGAAAAAAGGGGATTTTCTGTTATTTGGTGGCGTAGATGTATGTGACGATGGCATCCGGTTCCGGACAGAGAAGCTGGAATTGTTTGATGTGCTGGAGCAGGAATACGAGTTTGAGAGGGGAGTGTATTGTCAAAAACGAGATGGGATTACAGTGGTACTTACGAAGAACTGTTTTGAAGAGAGTCAGCTGTTTAGTGGATATGGCAGAGCAGAAATCTATGTGCCGGCAGAAATGGATTCGGATATCAGGGAAAAGATGGATGATTATCTGAATATTATGCAAAGTAAGTTGCAGGGTGGTGTATTTTATTCCAAACGATCTATGGAAGAAATGGAGGCGGAATATGCGAGATATGTAAGAGTACTTGGGATACTCTTGTTGATTCTGATATTCAGTATTTCTGGTATTACAGTAGGGGTTTTTATGCATAATTATATGATTCGGAACAGGAAAAATTATGGCATTCTACGAGCATTGGGAATGAGTGAAAAAGTGCTGATCAACAGAATTTTTTACGGTTTTGTGCACAGCATGGAGATTGGGGCTTTACTTGGTCTGGCAATTGGGTTATTCTTTGATGAGAATACGGATTTGTTGATAAAGAATGGGGGATGTGCGTTTGTTTTTGTGAGTATGGTGTTATGCATGATGAGATACTTTTTACGGAGACAGATTCAGAATATGCAAATTGGAAATATGTTGAAAGATGCTAAGTGAACAGTTATAACAAAGGAACAAAATAGATATGAATACAAATATAAATAAGAAAGCTGTTTTGGAGCTGGCGGTAGGAATCGGATTCTTATTGCTTTTACAGGGTGGTTATTTTCCGGAGGCATACCTTCCTGTCGGAATGGTTTTGTCTATGGTGATCCTGCTGCAGAGCAGGCGACCGGATCCGAATTATAAAATTATTGGTTTGTTGGCTGGTATTTTGTTGCTCTATCTGGTATCCGGTGTGATAAATCGGATTGATGGCCGACAATACGTCAGATTGTTTTATATTGGAGATATTATATTATTTTATATATGGTTATGCCAAAAAACTTATTCGCAGCGTGAGATTGAAGTAGGTGTCTCCTATGCTGTGGCAGTTATGGAGTTTATTGGCATGCTCGCCTATCTGGGATGTCCGTTTTCGGGAGTGATCTTGTCTAACCGCTTTATGGGCACCTCTCAATATGCTAATGTGACTGCAATGATTTTATGTGTCAGTATGTTGTTATTAAAAAGCGGGCAGGTGGAGGAAATGCAGCGCCTTCGGCTCATACATGCAGTGTTTTTTCTTTTGACGTTATCAGTTGGGGGATTTCTGATCTATGGGGGAATCATCTGCTATTTAATGTGGCACGATCCGGTAGACCGGAAAAAGCGATTTTGCCGGGAATTGCTATTCTGGTTGGTGGCGGCTATTGTAGCTGTGCTTATCTATGGTACTTGTTTTTTCTTACGGCAAAGACTGGCAACGGCAGTTGTTTTTTTCATATTGATATGGATCAGTGGAAAATGGACGGAATTTGAAAATAGGCTGCTTTCTGCTAAGTGGGTAGCTGGAGTCAGCATTGGAAGTCTTTTTATGGGCGTGGTTGCAGTCGTTTGTCTGATCAGACAAAGAGCAGCGGCTACCTTAATGGAAAGAATGCAGCAGATGCAGGATGGGATTAGGGTGTTAAGCAGGAATCCTCTGTTTGGAATTGGAATGGGAGAATGGTCCAGACAACAGGATCAGTATCGCACATATGATTACTCGGTGTCGTTGATTCATAATACATATCTTCAAGTAGGCGTAGATGCAGGATTGTTAGCGATGGTGCTTGTCTGTTTGCTCATTTATTATGAGATTCGGTATCTGCAAAAAGAAAAAAATATTTACAAAAAAGCAATTCTGTTTGGAGCATTTCTCCATGGATTTGTTGATGTAGATGGCTTTTTTCTTGGTTATATGGTAATATTATTAATGGTGTTAAAAAGTACACAGAACACTAAACAAGAAGCAATGCAAATGAAATACAGATTGTGGTTCGTACCAATTGTATTGCTTTATGGGTTTGCCTGGTTTCGGTATGTGAGCGGAAGGTAATTCTGACACTTATAGGACAAACCATTACCACATTTCTGAAAAGGAGAAGGAGGAAAAAAGTATGGGAAAAAATCAACAAAAGTGGCTGGCAAAATTAATGTCGGCAGTCATGGTATTTACATTGGCTCCGAATGTTTTTGGTGCCAGTGTAAGCAAAGCAGAATCCATTTGGCAGGTTCTGATCAATCCGGAAATGGTAGTAGATGAACTGTATGGAACAATGTGGGTGAAGGACGATGAAAGGGTAGTGATTGGAAGAAAAGATGGGAAACTGGCTCTGATGGGAGAGAATATGGAACTGCTGAAAAAGACAGAGTATGACCAGTTTGAAGACTATTTTTGGACAGAGCATAATCTGCTCGTATCAAAAAATCAAGGCACAGAGCGTAATCTGGCGATTATTGATTCCAAAGGAGAAACCGTTGTGGAGTTGGGAAATCATACATCGGCGTATGAAAATTATTGGATATCTGAAAAAGCAGCGTATACCATAGTTGATCGAATTGGAAATGACAGTTATTACGGAGTAGCCGACGAAAAGGGTGTACTCCGCATACCGGTGATCTATCGTGGTTATGAATGGTTGGATAATGGCGATGTTGTTTATATAAAAAAGGAAAATGATAAAGATATTTTTGATCTTTATCATGGATTCGAAAAAATAGCAGAATACAGCTATCCGTTCATGAAAATCTGTGATAATGCAATTGTAGCCGGAAATGATGAAGAGGTCGGTTTTCTTATCAATGGGAAAGAGTTCGCATTTGACAGTATACCGGAAGGGTATTCTCTGGAGTATTTAGACGCAGTGCATTTAAGACGCAATGGTGAAGATTATTATGTGAAAGCATTCTGCAAAGACGAAGAAGCATATGATGATTTTTATTATGATTATATCTGGTATCCGGAAGACGGATACGTGATATTGGCTTACGATGCAGCCGGAAACGGGATTTCCCCGGAAGATATTCCGGAATATGATGAAAGTGAGGATGATGAGGATGATGAGGACGATAGTGATTGGTGGTCGGAAGAAGAACTACCTTTCAAAAATGTTGCAGAAACCTATCGGGAGCAGATAATCAATTTGCATGAACAGCGATACGGAGAAACCGATCCTTCCTTTTCTGTAGCGTATATTACGGAACTTGAATTTGGCCGGATGGCGACATGTTATGTAGGAGAAGATGAAGATGAGTATATTGTGTTGATGGACGACGATCAGAATGTGCTGAAATGGGGAGAACGACTTCGTAATGATGATGAGTATGTTCTTTTGAAGAACGCTGATGGCGAAGTGGTATATTTTGACGCTAATTTGGACAAGGTGATTCAAACGCATGCGGAAGCAGTGGGATGTTCGTCATACCGAATGACAAATGGGATTCTTTCATATCAAAAAAGAGGCAGTAATACAAACAGGACGATAGTATATCAGTTCCCTTACATTGAAGGAAAGAAGCTTGAGTATCCAGGCGGTTCCCGGGGAGTGATGAAAAATAATGTAATGGCAGGAACTTATAAGGAAGAGGATGGTGAATACTTATATGCATTCTCCGTAGAATATGATGACGATGGTCATGTTACGCAAGTGGAGGAGAAAAAGAGCATTCAGGTTCCGGAATCCCTTCAAGACGCAAGTCTGTCTTATCGGTTCGATTATGGGGTAGATACACCATATTTGGAAAGTGTGGTGGAAGATGACAGTGCTTACACATATACATGGTATCAGGTCAAAGATGATACAATCGTGGAGCAGCCGCTCGTATCAGTGACATTAGAGGATGAAGATGCAGAGGCTTATTTAATAAAACTGTCGAATCAGGATTATGCGTTGTGTGAAGTATATGATCTATATGATGAACAGGAAGAAGAATATTACGATACTTTCCGGATCATCAACGCTGCCGGCGAAGTTGTTCTTGATGGATACAGTATGGGATACAAGGAATGGAATTATGATTATGCAAATAAAAGCTTAATCATTTCTGATCAGGATTGGGACTGGCATGAGTGCGTGGAAGAGAATGGAGTCCTTGTTCTGAAAGAAGATGTAATAGAAAATGAAAATTCGTATAATAAGATTGAGAAGGGTGATACAGTCTTTTATATGCAGACAAGATATGAATATTCAGAAGAGGATGAAAGCTTTTACTTGCATGAGTGTTTAATGGATGCAAATAAAAAAGTGCTTGCCAAGCATACTTTACCGGGCCGCAAATCTGGAATTTTCTTCTTTGACCCTGTCAGTAAAGTAGTGGTGGTAGACCATTTATGGGATGGATTCTGTGATTCGGATACTGTTAAGCTGACAGAAGAAAAAGAGATTGATGTAGAGACAGAAAAGAAATCAAATGATGTATCATCCGGACAGAAAGGCAGCACGACACCATCGCAGCAGACAGATGATACAACATCTTCCGGGCAGAAAGACGGGACACCAGAGTCTGAGCAGGCAGACAGTACAACACCGGCACAGCAGGCAGACAGTACAACACCAGCACAGCAGGCAACCAGTAAAGTACCAACGCAGAGGGCAGACAGCACGACACCGGCACAGCAGGCAGACAGCACAACACCGGCACAGCAGGCAGACAGCACGATACCGGTACAGCAGGCAGACAGTACAACACCGACGCAACAGACAGGTGGCACGATACCGGCACAGCAGGCAGACGGTGCGATACCGGCACAACAGTCAACAAAATCTCAAACGAATGTGGTTATGCCGTTGTCTGTGGGCACGATCATTACGGATGAGAAAAATAACTGTAAAGTAAAAGTAACATCGAACAGTGAGAAGCCGACAGTAAGCTTTATTAAAAATACCAATAAAAAAGCAAAAAAAGTAACAGTGCCGGATTCCGTTACTTACAATAATGTAACGTATAAGGTGACAAGTATTGCAGCGAATGCTTTTGCAAAGAGTGAAAAAGTAGAACAGGTTGTAGTCGGAAAAAATATAACTTCTGTTGGGAAAAAAGCCTTTTATAATGCGAAGAAATTAAAGAATGTTACTTTGAAATCCGGTGAGCTGACAAAGATTGGAGAAAATGCATTTTCCGGGTGTAAAAAGCTGACGAAACTTACGATTTCTTCTAAGAAGTTGACGAAGAAGTCAGTGGGTAAGAATGCATTGAAAGGAACAAGTAAAGAATTGATTATTAAAGTTCCAAAAGCAAAGAAGTCGGCATATAAGAAAATTCTGTTAACAAAAGGAAATAAAAATCTGAAAATAAAATAAACCAAAAAAAGGAGGTTCGCCTCCTTTTTTTATGCTTCAGTATGATGATGACTGATGTAATGCATTATGTGGACATCAGTCCATCTCATGCTCGTCATACTCATCATGGCTGTCATGCATATATTCCATGATATTATCCTCCTGATTGTTTGGTATTTTATATTTGAAGTTTTTGTGCACATCTTGCAGGAAATGCAGGATGCGACCGGAATAGTTGCCGTTTTTCTTTATTTTAGCACAGGAAAAACCAGACTACAATAGCAATAGCCAAATGCCGTGGATTATGTTATACTTAACAAAAGGGACGATGTTCCGATCATCATAAGAAATGATGTCGGGGTCAAAACCCAAATGCATTTTTTGACCTCGATATCAGAAAATATTTTTGGAAAGAACATACAGTTGGGACAGATGATATTTTGTATGTAGTGGGTTTATACTATGAATAATTCATGTATTATGAAGGAATTGTATTTTATAGAAAATATAATAAGTGCTGTACGATTGCAAAAGATGCTGATCAAAGGTGGGTGGAAAAGATGTATAGAGTAGTAGTGGCGGATGATGAAGAGATCATCAGAAAGGGATTGGTAGAGAGAGTACAGTGGGAAAAATACGGGTTTCAAATAGTAGGAGAGGCAGATAACGGATTGGATGCTTTGGAACTGGTCGAAAAGGAAGAACCGGATTTAATTATTACGGATATTCGCATGCCCCTATTGACGGGCATTGAGTTAGCGAGAGAAATTCGGCAGATCAGACCCATGGTATCCATTGTTTTTTTGAGCGGATTTGATGAATTTACATATGCACAACAGGCAATTCAATATGACATTATCAGTTATTTGTTAAAACCGATTACAGCTGATGAGTTTGAAGAGGAATTGGTGAAGATCAAGAGGCATCTGGATGAAAAATTTGCTTCCTTTATGAAAGATGCTGATGAGTGGCGAAGGCTGGAAAAATCAGAATTTTTATTTCCTTTGCTTTTGGATAGTCATTTGAGAATGAATATTACAGAAGAGCAGATACGGGAAGAAGCAATAGCACATCATTTTGATATTGGGAACAATCGTCAGGATAATCAGTTCCTTGTTTTTGTGACGCAGGTAGTTGATAAAACTGGCAAAAATCATACGTTGAAAAACGGAGTGGATGCGATTGATACAATTGTGGGAAAGTATGCTCATTCTATGAGTTGCAATTTGAAAGGAAGAATTGTGACAGTGGTTGAGGGAACTTCCAGAGAATTGAACAAATTTACACAGATCTTTACGGAAGAGATATCACAGAGTGTCGAGAGAATTATGCATATGAAGTGCATTATCGGAGTGAGCAGAAAAACTGACCGGATGCTGAAGTGCCGGGATTGTTATCTGGATGCCATGAATGCTTTGTATTATGCGATTAATAATGAAAGTAATATCTTTTTTATTGGAGATGAGGAGAAATCTCACCAATATAGTCATGACGAGGTAAAATCTGTTACAGAGGAATTGGAACGATTGATCAGAGGTGGGGAAAATTCAGAGTTAATAGCATATCTGAATCATATTGAAGAGTTAGGAGTTTCAAGTAAAATACCAAGGGTCATATTTGGATATATTGTATCCCAGATGCTCAGTACTGTTTTTGAAATTGTATATGCTGTCGCAGGAGATGAAGAAGTGACATTATTACAACAATTGTATGAAGAGGATCAGGAAGATTATCCGGATGTGACGTTGATTCAATTCAAACGGGTAAAAAAAATATGTATTGCAGCTAAGGAAATTGTTGCAGAAAAGAGACGCCAAAGCAGTAATCGGATTAGCGAACAGGTTCTTGAAATGATTGAAAAAGAGTATAAGAACCAACAGCTTTCTGTACAGTATGCAAGTAATAAAATAGGGGTTTCTCCCAATTATTTAAGTATGATTATTAAGAGAGAAACGGGTGTTACATTTGTGGAGTTGATGACCAGAAAAAGAATTGAACAAGCCCAAAAACTGTTAATAGAAACGGAAATGAAAATTAAGGAAATTGCGGAACAATGCGGATATGTGGATCAATACTATTTTAGTCATTGTTTCAAAAAAATAACCGGAAAGTCGCCAGGAGGGTATCGGAAGCTCTATGA
>CAJOPP010000191.1 GCA_905236365.1 uncultured Lachnospiraceae bacterium | reverse complement strand
TAATTTAGAAAGAATCAGGAGATTAATATGGAGACAAAATTTACAGGAAGTAAGGATTATGTGGCGAGTGAAGAGTTAATGGCAGCAGTTGATGTAGCCATTGCCCTTCAAAAACCATTGTTGATAAAAGGAGAGCCGGGAACCGGTAAAACAATGCTTGCAGATGCCATCAGTAAGTCCCTTGACAAAGAATTATATATCTGGAATATCAAGTCCACAACAAAGGCACAGGATGGATTATATGTATATGATACGATCCAGCGGCTTTATGATTCCCAATTTGGGGAAGAAGGAGTGGATGATATCGGACATTATATCAAGCTGGGGAAACTGGGTGAGGCGTTTAAAGCTGACAAACAGGTGATTTTATTGATTGATGAGATTGACAAGGCAGATCTGGAATTTCCCAATGACCTGTTATGGGAACTTGACAAGATGGAATTTTATATACATGAGACAAAGGAGACGGTCAGGGCAAAGGAACGTCCGATTGTGATCATTACCTCCAATGCTGAGAAGGAATTGCCGGATGCATTCCTCAGAAGATGCATTTTCCACTACATTACGTTCCCGGAAAAAGAACAGATGGCGGAGATTGTTCATGCTCATTTTGAGAATCTGGAAGAAAATGTGCTGAAAAATGCCATGGATACCTTCTACTGGATTCGTTCCGTAAAGGATGTCAGAAAGAAACCGAGCACTTCAGAATTGATTGACTGGATCCGGGCATTACTGATCAGCGGCATTGATACCGAACATTTGCGGGAAGAACTTCCATTTCTTGGCGTTCTTTTGAAAAAAGACGAAGATTTAGAAGCTGTTCAAAAGGCAAAGTTGTATTAGTAACAACAATGCACCGTGCGAGTGATTGGAATAGTACGGCTAAAGGAGTTAAAATGTTCTTAGAATTTTTTTATACATTAAAATCAAAAGGATTGGATATTTCTATGACAGAATGGCTTACTTTGATGGAAGCCTTAGATAAAGGGCTGATAGAATCCAATTTTTCCAACTTTTATTATATCAGCCGAATGATTCTGGTAAAATCAGAGTCAGACTATGACAAATTTGATATCGCATTTGCTGAGTATTTCCATAACATTCAGTCGGAAGATGAACTTTCAGAGCAGTTACAGGAATGGCTGCACAAAGGGGAAGAAATGGAATTTGACAAGCAGAATCAGGAAATGTATTCCTATCAGCAGCAACGCAATGCCGATGAAGTTAAGAGAATGTTCAGAGAGCGTTTGTCCGAGCAGAAGTCCGAACATAATGGTGGCAATTATTGGATTGGTACTTCGGGCGGTTCTGCCTTTGGACATCACGGACGTAATGTTGGCGGTATCCGGGTCGGGGAACAGGGTGGTATGCAGAGTGCCTTTCAGGTAATGGGAGAGCGAAAATACCAGGATTTCCGGAATGATAAGGTTCTTAATATGCGCCAATATCAAGTCGCCTTCCGCAGACTGCGTCAGTATTCCTCCAGGCTGGATGTACCTCGTACAGAATTAGACATTGGTAAGACCATCCAGAAGACCTGTGATAACGGAGGATATCTGCAGCTGGAATTTGACCGTCCGAGAAAAAATACAGTCAAACTCTTGTTACTCTTTGACTGTGGTGGCACCATGATTCCATTTATGGAGTTGTGCAATGAACTGTTTCAGGCCGTTCACAAGGCAAATCACTTTAAAGATGTAAAAACATATTATTTTCACAACTGCATTTATTCAAAAGTCTACAAAACAGCAGAGTGCGAAGTAGGAGATTGGGTAGATCTGGATTATCTCTTCAAACACTATGACAAAGATTATAAAGTCATTATTGTAGGAGATGCGCAGATGGCTCCGGAAGAACTCTTGGATAAAAATGGCAATTACAGAGGACCGAATGATGGGCTTTCCGGCTATGAGTGGTGTCAGTTATTAAACAGCAAATATAAGAAGTGTGTGTGGATGAACCCCCGCTATCATAAAGAATTAACAAGAATGCACTGGATGGAATCAGAAGATAAGTTATCAAAGTTATTTCATATGTATACGTTATCGGTAGATGGATTGCAAGAAGCAATTACCTATTTGCTAAAAAGCAGGTAACAGGAAGATACAAAGGTAGAAGCAAAAATACCTGCCATGGTAAATATAAAGAAATAAATGATTCATGGCTTTTTGCATGCAGGAATACAGGAGGAAAAAATGAGCAGTACGTTTCAGGTAGAATTAAAAAAAGTTGTAGATGACAGTTACGAAATTGAAACAGGATTTGAGTTAGAAGCGAAACTCATCGAAGATATCAAAAATGGACTGGTGGGCAAGATTAAGAAATTTGCCATCATAACAGATAGTACCGTAAAAAATTTATATGCACAAAAGATTTTTGAACGCTTTATAGAAGCAGGATTCCAGGCAGACCTATTTGTTTTTGAGGCAGGAGAAAAGAGTAAAACACGCAAAACAAAAGAATACATTGAAGATGCAATGTTAGAAAAAGGCTATCGCCGGGATTGCTGTATCATTGCAGTTGGCGGTGGCGTGGTATCGGATCTGGCAGGATTTGTTGCCGGAACTTATGGAAGAGGGGTTCACTTTATCAATTATTCCACGACTTTGTTATCTGCAGCAGACGCTTCCGTCGGTGGAAAGACAGCGGTAGACACACCGCTTGCGACCAATCTGATCGGATTATTTAACCAACCGAAGAAGGTATATCTGGATATTGCAAC
>CAJOPP010000190.1 GCA_905236365.1 uncultured Lachnospiraceae bacterium | reverse complement strand
TCAGCTTCACGGGGCTGCTGTTGCAGTCAATAATTCTGCGGTTATATTTACAGCAGACAGCGGGGTTGGAAAAACAACACATGTATCATTGTGGCTTGAGAACTTACCAGAAGCTTTTATTGTAAATGGAGATCATCCCATCATTAAAACAATGCCGCAAGTTTCTGTGTGTGGCAGTCCGTGGTGTGGAAAGGAAGGGATGAATACTAATACAGTAGTTCCCTTAAAAGCGATAGTTCTAATGGAAAGAAACAATCAAAGACGTAATATCATAAGAAAAATTTCTTTAATAGAAGCGTTACCTGAGCTCCTAAAACAAGTGCATCTGCCTCTCGACTCGGTACATATGAAGAAGACCTTAGAGCTGATATCATCTCTAAATGGAAAAGTGGATTTCTACAGATTCAGCTTTGACAACTTTACAGAAGATGCGTTTAATGTTTCATATAATGCCTTGTTTGGCTGAGGATACATTGTTTCTATAAAGAAAGGGACCCGGAATTGAGTGAGATTATTGTCAGTGTAATTATGAGCGCATATAATTGTGCATCATACATTGATGAAGCTATAGATAGTATCCTAAAACAGACATTAAGAGAATGGGAACTCATCATCTGTGATGATGGATCTGCTGACGGAACGTGGGCTGTTATCTCAAAATATAGAAAAAAATATCCTGAGCGGATTATTGCTTTAAAAAATAAAGAAAACCGGAAGCAGGCTTATTCCAGGAATCGTTGTATCAAAAAAGCGAGAGGTCAATATATCGCGATCATGGATGCTGATGATTTATGTGATCCAACGCGCTTGGAGAAGCAAGCTGCCTTCCTTTCGTCTCATCCGGAGATTGATTTTGTCGGGACCGGAATGACCATCTTCGACGAGCAGGGTCCTTGGGGAGAAAGTATGCCAAAAGAGGATATCCTACCCAAAGACTTAATAGTCGGAAGCGGTTTTATTGCTGCAAGCTGCATGTTCAGAAGGGATGTCTTATTTTCAGTAAAAGGGTATAGAACTAATCCGAATTATTATTTTGTTGAGGATTACGAGCTGTTTCAGAGAATCTATCTGGCAGGATATAGGGGCGTCAATTTACAGGAACCTCTCTACAAATACCGGGAGTATAGACAAACAATAAAGAGAAGACATTTTAAAAATCGTATTTATGGTGCTATGTTGATAGCAAGGGGGATTCGTATTTTTAAATTATCTCCAATTCTTTATTTGCGTGTTTTTCGCGGTATTATGGTTGGACTGCTCCCGCAGAATATATATATATTTCTTCATAGGAGACGGTATTCGTGACAAAAATCATAATTTCTATAGATGATGGAGCCTATGATGGTTATAAGAATATCTTCCCGTTACTGAAGAAGTATAACCTGCCGGCAACTTTCAGTATCATTCCGGAATATATTGATAGTGAAAAGGAATTTAAAGGGATACCTGTAAAACCAATGACATGGAATGAGATTAATGAAATTGCATCGTGTGGGCTGATTGAGATAGCTAATCATAGTTATGACCATACAAACGAGATGGAATCCATCATTAGAGGGAGAACTGAAATAAATCGCCATCTTGGACTGAATTCTGATGAATGTATGGGATTTGCATCACCAGAGTCAAAGTTATCAGAAGCGGAAATAAATACAAAAAAGACTTCCTTATTTAATATGGGCTGCTCTTATGTAAGAACCGGTTTAAGGATAAAGACCTTTAGGACTCTGAGATCCTTTGCCCGAAAGGCGGCTCGTGTGATACATTTTCGGTGGTTTTATGTATTTGCATATCATGATTCATTGTTAGATGAAACGGATAGATGCATTTTATATTCTGTTCCGGTAATGAAAGACACTACTGTTAGAGAGATAAAAGCCCTCATACGCTATTCTGAAAGGCGAGATAGAAATCTTATATTGTTATTCCATAGAGTGTTGAAATCAGTGGAAGAAATTCATAAAGAAAACTGGTATTGGGATTATCGGAAATTCGAAACTCTTTTGCAATTTTTGAAAAAGGAAGAGGACTCTGGTAAAGTTATTGTGGCAAAGACATGTGAACTACGATCGTCATAAACGTTCAAAGATTTTGCGCGGATTTGACTTGGCGCCTTGGGTGGCTGTTTACCGGTTCCGAATGGAGTTTGACTATGGATAAAAGCAGAGTTCTGCTGTTAAAAATTATGTCTTCTGTGTTGTTTGGTTCGAAACTTCCGGATTTGAACGATGTTAATTGGAAGGTTCTGTTTAATGAAGCGAAAATGCAGACAGTCTTTCTTCAAGTGTTCAATGTTGTTTCTCCATTTTTGCCGGAATCAGAGGTATCTGCGTGGGAGACGGGTGCGGGAAAGATTTATGCACAGAATTTGGAAATTTCCAGGGAACATGGTCGAATGCACAAAGTGATGACTTCCAACGGTATTCCTTATGTCTCGATCAAAGGATTAGCTTCAGGAAAGTACTATCCGCAGCCACTGGATCGTACATTTGGAGATGTAGATTTGGTGGTTGCTCCGGATCGTATGGAGAGAGCATACAAACTTCTTCTTGACCTGGGCTATAAGATGACTGAGTCAAAGCGTGTGGATTATTCAAATGAGATTGTACTGCATATCGATCAGGGAGCGCATCATGTGGTTGTTGAATTACATCCACAGGTGGGTGAGCTGCCTCCCGACAGAGCGGGTGAGCTTGTAAGAGGGTATATGTCTGAGCTGATCGAGTCAGGCCAGGAATACGGTATTGGTGAAGATACATGTATGATACCGGATGAGAGGCATCACTGCCTGATCCTACTGATCCATATGGCAGGACATTTGACTAGCGAGGGAATTGGGCTTCGGCATCTGTGCGACTGGGCTGCGTTTGTTAATCATATTCCGGATGAGGAGTTTTGCGAAAAATATATTCCGATGCTTCGGGACTGCGGACTTTTCCGGTTCGCTCAGGTGATGACGCTTGTATGTGAGAAGTATCTGAAAATGCCCCAAAAGTCCTGGAGTGGCGAGGCCGATCCGGATTTGTTGAAAGGGCTGATTAAAGATATATTAACAGGCGGC
>CAJOPP010000189.1 GCA_905236365.1 uncultured Lachnospiraceae bacterium | reverse complement strand
TTTGGATTTGGTGGATGGCAAGCGGTTGGAAAAAGATAATGTCCGGCAGGCTATGAAAATTATTTATGAGGTGGCGGACGAGGTGAAACAGGGGAAACGTTACCTGATCTTTCCGGCCGGAGGTTATGAAAAAAACAATAAGAATAGGGTGGAACCTTTTAAGGCTGGGAGCTTCAAGGCAGCTATGGGTGCAAAAGCGCCAATTGTACCGGTGGCGATTATCGATTCTTATAAGGCATTTGAAACCAATGCAATTGGAAGGGTCAATACACAGGTACATTTTTTAAAACCGCTTTTGTATGAGGAATATAAGAATCTGAAAGCAGTTCAGATTGCAAAGATTGTGGAACAGAGGATTGAGGATTGTATTGTAACCTATGGGTGAAAATGGAAGATTTCATGAAACTTTTTTTATTATCAGAATAATGGATAGAAAAAAATGCTGCCATGCCAATCTCTTATTTTGAGATAAAAGAGATTGGAAAACATGACAGCTTTTGACATTGCATTGTATATTTGATTTTTGTTCTAATATATTGAAATGTCTTATGCTACTACAGTTACGTTTACTGCCTGAGCACCCTTAGCACCTTGTTCAATATCAAATGTTACAGCCTGACCTTCGTCAAGAGTCTTGAACCCCTCTGCAACAATACCGGAAAAATGTACGAATACATCCTCGCCTGTTTCGTCATTGGTGATGAAACCAAAACCCTTAGTTGAATTGAACCATTTTACTGTACCTTTGTTCATGAAAAGTACCTCCTTTAAATTAATTGTATCATAGAGGTAATATGAATACCAAAACATAGCGAGAAGTGTTGGTATCTTTTAACACTTTATAAATACAGAGATAGTTTATCATCAATAAAAATGGAAGTCAATGAAAAAATTATGTTTTTGTGAATCTTTTGTGAATTTTTTATGAATTGAGGCTGAACTGTAACTAAGAACAATATTTTCCTATTTTTTAACAATATAAGCCCTTGTATGATGGCAAAGGAAAAAATATAATAGTAGAAAGATTAAAAGGAGGAATATACAATGCGAAAAGCAAGAATAGGAAAAGCAGGAAAGACATTTATGGCCATAGTGCTCAGTGCAGCTTTGATGTTATCCAACGCGGTATCGGCACTTTCCGGTAAAGGTTTGGACACCGTAAATGCAGCAGAAATCCAGTCATCGGATTTCCTGAAAGCAAATGGTAAAGTGCTTCGAAATCGTTATGGAGAAGGAGATGAGGTATATCTTCGGGGAACCAACGCCGGAGGCTATCTGTTACAGGAATTCTGGATGTGTCTGACAAATGAGTCGGATCAGGTAAAGTGTGAGATGGATATTTACAACAAGCTGACAGAGCGTTTTGGCGAAGACAAAATGCGGGAACTGGTGAATGTTTATCAGGATCAGTATTGGACGGAACAGGATTTTGATAATTGTGCACAGCTTGGAATAAACTGCATCCGTCTTCCTATCTGGTATCTGAATCTGGAAGATAAGAATGGAAATGACATTCAAAGAGGCTGGGAGAGAATTGACTGGTTTGTTGATCAGGCGTCCAGGAGAGGAATCTATGTTGTGTTGGATATGCATGGTGCACCTGGCTCCCAAAATGGAAGTGATCATTCCGGAGTAGATGGAAGAGACTTTAAGAAAGAGGCTTCTCAATTCTTTTGGGGAAATGACACCTGGGGGAATCAAGAGCGATATTATAATTTGTGGGAGAAAATCGCAAGAAGATATAAGGATAATCCGGCGGTTGCAGGATATGATTTGTTAAATGAGCCATATTGTACCTATCGTTACAATTCCGGTGAATCTGATGACAGTCTGCACAGTCTGCTTTGGGGAATCTATGACAACGCATATAAGAGAATACGGGCAATTGATCCGAATCATGTGATCATTATGGAAGCAACGTGGGATCCGTGGGATCTGCCTAATCCGGATTGGTTTGGATGGTCGAATGTCATGTACGAATATCACAATTATCTGTATGAAGATTATGATAATAATGCAGGACAACAGATCGCAAATATGGAGAGAAAAGTAAATGCGATTCGGGATGCTGATTACAACGTTCCAAGTTATATGGGAGAGTTTAATTACTTTAACAATCTTTCAGCATGGTCACAGGGACTGAAATTGTTAAATGATGCAGGACTTAACTGGACGACATGGACCTATAAAACATTAGATTATGATGGGAACTGGGGCTTGTACCACCATTCAGCAGATAATCAGGTGAATATAGAATGGGATTCTTTTGATGATATCAAAAATAAATGGACAAATGTCAGAACTTCAACGGCAAATACAGGTTTGATCGACACGCTCAAACCATTTCTTCCGGGAACTGTAGGTGGCAACACACAAACAGGCGGGAATACACAAGATGTACAATATACAGATATTGCAGATGGTGAATACTTTATAATTGCCGATGCGAATGAGAAGGTTATATGTGCAGATGATGAAGGCAATGCACCACTTGCTGCAGTGAGGGATATTTATTCTGGTGCATGGGAGACGTTACATATTGTCAACAATAATGATGGAACGATTTCATTCTGGTCTGGAGCAAATAATAAGTATGTGTGTGCTGTGATAGATGAACAAAATCAGCTTCTTGCAAGAAGCACTGAGATTCAAGGCTGGGAGAAGTTCCGACTGATTAAAGTAA
>CAJOPP010000188.1 GCA_905236365.1 uncultured Lachnospiraceae bacterium | reverse complement strand
GGAAGAACAAGACAGAGAAAATAAAAATACAGCAGAAGAAGAGGAAAATGATACACCAGAAAACAGCAGGGAGAATAGAGCGGAAGATAACATCCGTTCAGATCAGGAAAATAAAATAAATGAGGATATTTTAGGACAGGGATTCCGCTATTATTTGAATCTATATTTATATACGTCTCAGAAAGAGTATTTGGAATTTTATGAAGCATATCTCAGTAAGAAGAAAGCAGCGTATGAGGAGTTATATGAATCCGGAGAAGTTACTAATGATACGGTGCTGGACTGTGCTACTCAACTTGCCTCCTGCATAGCAGAAAAAAATGTATTGGATAATGAGACGGAATATTGTAAGTTGTTTTTAAAGGAATATAATTTGAATTTTGATGATTTTCAGGTAGAAAAGGAAAAAACAATTCAAAACAGAGAATTTTATGAATCAAAATATGAAGGGGAAGAATGGCTTCAGGTTGCAAGATATTGGACAAATTTTCAAAATGCAAAAGCATTACTAACGGCAAAAGAGATAGAAATCACATCTGTTAAAGAAAAAGTAAAAATGAAAAATCTGTTATATGAGGCGGGTGAAATAACGGAACTGGAAAGAATGGAAGAAGAGGTTCTCCTAAAAAAGGCAGAGTATGAGAAGGCACAATATTATGTAAATTTGAATGAGGCGTATTATAATCTGGAGCAAAATGATAATTAGTATGTAAATAAAGAAAATGATATGATTAATTTAATTAGTTGCCATAATACAATTTATTTTAGTTACAACAGAAAGTAACAGCTTACTTTTCAGTTGCCTGCACTTATTGTGGTCGGTGTGCCAATAACGCAAATTATATCTGCATCGGGCATATTGGAATGAGAGCTGTGCCTGATGCATAACAGTGATACCAAAGGCTGAAAGGGTGACTGTTTACTGGCTAACGAGTGAACTGTAACCTGAAAGGAAGAAATAAAAAATCAATTTCCACCTTTTGGTTGAATATGGAAATAGTTTGTGATAAAATTATGAACAATAGTATAAGTGTATATGCTTATTTATAGAAAGGAGCAAGGAGAATTATGAAAAGAGGGTTTCGAAGTCTGCCGGCTAGAATTACGGCTGCATTACTGACGGCTGGATTGATTGTTTCATCATCCAATTTCGAATATGTCAGATTAGATCTGTTTGGTAATGCCAGCATTAGTACAGTCGAAGCAGAAGATAAGATTGTCAAATTGAAGGATGAGAATTTACTTAAGGCGATGGAGGTTATTGTCAATTATTCCAAAAAAAATGGCTCAGACATTGAAGCACTTAAGGGGAAGGATCTTGCTTCGGCTGAGTTTCAGGATTATCAGAAACAGATTACAGAGGATGATGCCAATAGTTATAGTGGATTTGTGGATTTGTCCGGTTGTACTATCAATGATCTGTCGGGAATGAATGTCTTTTACAGCATTACAGGGATTGATCTTACCGGATACAGTGGAACGTCGATTCCGGCCAATGCCTTTGAAAATTGCAAGGCTCTAACAACAGTGACAATATCAGGAAAGGTAACAAAGATTGACGCTTCAGCGTTTCAGAATTGTAATAGCTTGAGAACCCTTGAGGTGAAGGGTGACAGCAAGAACAAGGAAGGTGCTCTCAATCTGACTAATATAAAGAATATTGGGGATTCAGCTTTTAATGCTGCCAAAAAGTTTGAAGAGGTAGTATTTAATCCGTCAGCAACGGATTTGAAATTGGGTTCGAATGCGTTTAGTCAGTGCACTAGTCTTATTGAAGTTAATGTTCCGACTAAGGATTTGGGAAATCTTGGACAAGGAGTTTTTTCAGACTGTACTTCATTGGTAAAAGCTACTTTGAATGATGAGCTTACAGGTATTCCGAATTTATTTTTTCAAGGTGCTAATTTATCCGCGATGGATCAGTTTCCTTCTAAATTGGAAAAAATTGGAGTGGATGCATTTGCAAGATCATATTTGCTTACCCCGGATCTTAGCAAATGTACAAAGCTTACGCTTATTGATCAAGGAGCGTTTCAGGCAATTACATATACATATAATGAGGCTACAGATAATGAGCTTCGATTACCGGAGTCTTTAGTTGATGATGGAATTAAAAGAATAGCATTTTTTAATTCTAGTAATTTACAGACAATTAATATACCGGATGGAATTACGGTTATTGCAGAGTCTACCTTTGAAGGTTGTAAATTACTTAAAAATATAAAGACAACACCGAACTCCAAATTGGAAAAAATAGAAGAGTGGGCATTTCGAAGATGTGATTCTTTAAACAACACGGATTTTTTGAAAAATTTATCACATCTTACAGAAATTGGTGATTATGCTTTTTCAGAGTGCTATTCTTTAGCTGTAGAGTTTAAAATCAGACCGCAAACAATGATACCGGAAGAAGAAAAAGAAAATTTAAAAGATTTTGTAGATGGTTTACTTACCGGTTTCAAGCTAACATATGATTATAATGAGGAATATAATGAATATAGTTTCTTGACAGAAAGATCAGTTGAGTCTTTTTATGAAGCGATGTTAGAGCTGGTATTGCCTATAGAATACACTTATAGTAATTCAGTATATGCGGATGGTTATGGTGTTTATCGTACGGCAACAGGCTTGGAAAATGTGTCGCTTCCAGAGTCATTGACTACATTAGGAGAATATGCATTTGCTAATAATTATGCGTTAAAGAGCATATCGATGGGGAACAATATTAAGGTGTTGCCAAAGTATGTGTTCGCACTTCGTGCAGATACAGCGCACGAATCATCTACTGCGGCGGATATGTGCAAGCTTAATTATGCAGACTTGAACCTGAGTTTGGAAAATTTATCATATTGTTCAGAGATGAAAGAAGTAACTTTGTCAGATAAATTGACCGATATTGAAGAAGGGGCATTTAAGTATAATACAAATCTTACCACAGTAACATATAATGGTGCTTCAAAAAAAGAAAATACATTAGTTCTTCCTTCAACTTTGAAGAATATAGGTGATAATGCATTTTCGGATTGTGCAAGATGGTCAAGTGAGAATACATATGAAGAGCTTCCGTATGTTGCATATGGATTGGGTAATGTGGACTTGAATAATCTTACATTGGATTCTTTAGGTATTGGTGTGTTTGAAAATGATTTTATGCTCGATACGGCAATTTTGCCAACTAGTTTGCAGGTGATACCAGAGAAGCTATTTTTCGGTTGTGGTAAGCGGGTAGATAATAGAAATGAGGATAACGAGGTAACGGTTGATACGGTTGAGTTTTTTGGATTATCAAGTGTTACGTTTCCAACAGATGTTACAGAAATTTCAAATTCTGCATTTCAAGATTGTAAAAACCTTGTTTACAAGGGGGAGAAATATAAAGATAATGTAGATGGTGATGTGATTGAATTGTATCAGTTGCCGAATACATTAGAGATAATTGGAGATAATGCCTTTAATGGATGTCAGAAGCTTGGGAAGGTTGCTTTGAATGTTAATTTGAAAACGATTGGGGAATATGCATTTAAGGATTGTGCACTTTTACTTACTGATGATAGAGAGAACCCGTATTTTGAAGATGGGTATGGGTTGACTAATATTTCATTCGTCCCTGCAAAACAGTTGGAAAACATTGGAAATGAAGCCTTTTCTCAGTCTGCAATTATTACAGCAGATATGTCTTACAATACAAAGTTAGAAACGATTCCTTATGGTTTGTTTTCAAATTGTTACAGCTTGGTTTCTTCTGAATTGCCAAGCAGTGTAACAAAAGTAGAAGAAAATGTATATTCAAAAAATATAAGAATCAGGACGGTGCAATTGCCGGCAATTGCAACGGTGGCTAGTAATATATTTAGTGATATTCCTGCCGGTTACTTTGATTATTATGTACAAGTTACATTGGCGACAAGAAACAACGATCGAAAAGTGGTTGTTCCAATTGGTCAGTCGATTACACTGAATTTTATAAAATCGTCATCAGATGCACACAATGATTATTCATATGTTCAAAGGGCAGATGGAGAAGTATTGAAAGAGGAAGAGGCGTTTGTTGATTGCAGTGCAGACAAGGGTGATGTGACACTTTATGGTAAGAGAATGACACCGGATAACAGTACATTGTCTATCACAAATTTTATGAGATTTGATGTAAAAAACGGTAATGATATAGTTGTTGTTCCGAAAGCGTTATCTGGAGATTATGATCTTACTGTTTCAGATATTCTGGCTGAGAAATTGACAATTAGTGGTGCTGGAACAGGTGCAAGTATTGAACAAACGGAAAATGGTAAAGTGCTTACAATTTCTGCAGATAAGATTACAGGAAATGATGCAACAAACACATTGGAAGTATCTGCAAGTGTAGAGCCATCCACCATAACTAAAGCACCAATATGGGGGGCAGATTCAAATGATGTGATTTCGGTAGATCCGATAGATGCAGATAATGAAGATACAGTTATTGCAGTTAATAGTGGAAGCGTATCAAAAGCAAATATTCATGTTAAAGGTATTGGAACAACAACGTTGTGGGTTGCAGATTCAGAAAATAAGGAAGTAGTCGATCAGGTAACAGTTAAAGTTGTTTATCCTGTAACAGGGATTGATTATTCAGTTGCATCTCTGGATATGGCGTCAGGTAACATTGAGTTAGAAGCAGGAAAGACCGATATAATTTCTGTTTCTCCGAAATACCAAGATGATGCTTTAGAAGCAGATGATAGTGCAAAAGCTGAGATTTATTTTGAAAGTGATCAACCTGCGGTTGTTGATGTTGATCCTGTGACAGGTAAGTTGACAGCAGGAAATGAAGAAGGGTCAGCAGTCATTACTATTAAAGATAAAACTGGAAATACATTAAATAGTATTTATGTTCAAGTTGTCCAGGAAGGTGCATTGATGCCGCAAGTAGTTAAGATTACGCCAGATAATATCAGTGTTTATAAGAATGAGGATTCTGAAAAAATTACAGCAAAGGTATATCCGGAAGCAGCTGAACAGAATGTTGAATGGTATTTGAATGATGGTGGGGAAAATTGGGTTGTTCTTACAAAAAATGCAGACGGAAGCGTAACTGTTACTGGAAAAGAACTTGGCCAGGCAGATTTGTATGCAAAATCTACGGTTAATGATAATGTTTCAGCTTATATACCGATTCGGGTAACGGTGCCTGCAGCAGAATTTAGATTTCAAGCAAGTAAAATGCAAGTAGCGGTGAATGAGACACAATATATTCAGACAAATACAACAGAAAGTGATGATTTTTCTGTTTACTATGAACCGCAAGATGCAAGTGATGATACGGTGACGTGGACGATTGCAGATGAATCGATTGCAACAATTGATACTACTAATAAATTGACGATTGGAAGTGGCGGACCATCAATACAAGGTTTAAAACAAGGTGAGACAACTTTGACAGCAACAACCGGAAGCGGGAAGACAACTTCCATTCAGGTTATTGTCTTTGATCCGGTCACAGATTTTACGGTTGATGAAATGCGAACGGTACATGTTGGAGAGAAGATTGGACTTGATATCTATAAGGTACCAGCTGATTCAAAAGAAGAATTCACTTTTGAATCAGCCAATACAGACGTCGCAACGGTTGATGCAAATGGGATTGTAACAGGTATCAAAGATGGAACGGCAAGTATTATTGTAAGAACAAGTAATAACATATCAAAGGTTTGTACGGTATCAGTAATAAGCAGAGTATCACAGATTAAGATTCTTGATGCACCGATTGAGATGGGTATTGATGAAACATACACGATTCGTCGTGCCTCTGAAGAAAATTCAACGACCGGATATCTCTTGTTCCCGGATTCGACTGACGGATTGACATGGGTCTCTTCGAATACTAGTATAGTAACTGTTGATAATTATAATGGTGAAGCTACAATCAAAGGTATTGCGCAGGGAACAGCGGTGCTGACAGCAACATCTTTCTCGGGAGAAAGTGCGTCAATCAATGTTACAGTAGTAGATGCCATTACTGAATTGAAGTTTATGGAGGAGAGCAAAAAGCTTGCAATTGGCACATCTGCAACATTGGCATTGTCTAAGACACCAAATTACTCTACAGAAACAATTGTCTACTCATCAAATGATGAGAAGATTGCAAAGGTAAGTCAAAATGGAGTTGTTACCGGTGTTGGGGAAGGAAGTACAACAATCACTGCGACAGGAAAGATATCAGGCAGAAGTGCAAGTATTCCAGTGACAATTACTGTTCCGTCGACGAAAGTGCAAATTCGTACTGAGTATGTAAGTGAAAAGAAGATTTATCTGGTAAAGGGTTCTTCTTATCAGTTAAAATACAAACTTTTACCTGAGAATACGACAGATAATGTTCGTTATACCACTAGCAAGAAGAAGATAGCCGAAGTTTCGGAAAATGGAACTATCTCAGCCAAAAAGAAAGGAACAGCGACGATTTCAGTTATTGCTGATTCCGGCAAGAAGGCGACAATCAAAGTATATGTTGTAAGTAAGGAGAAGCAGGCTAAGAAGATTAAAAAGATTAGCACAAGTTCTGTTAAAGTCGGACAGACAGCACGACTTAAGTATACGGTAACTTCTGCTAATACAACCAATACTGTTCAATATTCCGTTAACAAACCAAAGCTTGCAACGGTTGATGAATATGGTTATATCACGGGCTTGAAAAAGGGTACTGTGAAAGTAACCATAACATTAAGTAATGGAAAGAAAAAGACAAAGAAGATTAAAGTAAAATAAGATCATTAAGGTAAAAATAAGATATTAAAAAAGTCACCATAGCTAATATAACAGCTGTGGTGACTTTTTTTTCGGAAAGTTAGATAGACATTTACATAAAAAAATCAATCCATAACTAGAAGTTATTATAAATATTCTAAATATATATATTGATTATAGTCCCATTTATGGTATATTATTAGTGATAAAATTTATTCAATATAAAAGTATAGGGAAAGTAAAGGAGTGACATTCTATGGGAATGACAATGACACAGAAAATCTTAGCTGCACACGCAGGCTTACCTTCCGTGGAAGCAGGACAGTTAATTGAAGCAGATTTGGATTTGGTATTGGGGAATGATGTAACAACACCGGTCGCAATTCATGAGATGGAGAAATTCAAGACAGACAAGGTGTTTGATAAGGATAAGATTGCAATGGTTCTCGATCACTTTACACCGAATAAGGATATTAAAAGTGCGGAGCATTGTAAGTGTGTAAGGGAATATGCAAATGCTCAGAATATTACCAATTTCTTTGATGTAGGAGAGATGGGAATTGAACATGCTTTGCTTCCGGAAAAGGGACTGATTGTTGCCGGAGAGACTTGTATTGGAGCCGATTCCCATACTTGTACCTATGGAGCTTTGGGGGCATTTTCAACAGGTGTTGGTTCTACAGACATGGCGGCAGGTATGGCTACTGGTAAGGCATGGTTTAAGGTTCCGTCAGCTATCAAATTTGTGTTGACAGGAGCTCCAAAGAAGTGGGTAAGCGGTAAGGATGTCATTTTACATATTATTGGTCTGATCGGTGTGGATGGTGCATTATACAAATCCATGGAATTTGTGGGAGATGGCATTGCAAATCTTTCCATGGATGATCGTTTTTCTATGGCAAATATGGCAATTGAAGCAGGTGCCAAGAACGGAATCTTCCCGGTAGACGAGAAGACAATTGCTTATATGAAAGAGCATTCTGTCAAGGAATATACGATTTATGAGGCAGATGAAGATGCGGTATATGATGAGACGTATACCATTGATTTAAGTACATTAGAACCAACTGTAGCATTTCCACATTTGCCGGAGAATACGAAGCCAATCAGTGAAGTACCGGAGATTAAGATTGATCAGGTCGTGATAGGGTCTTGTACCAATGGACGGATTGAAGACTTGAGAGTGGCAGCCAGAATATTAGAAGGAAGAAAACGTGCAAAGGGATTGCGCGTAATCGTTATTCCGGCTACACAGGCGATTTATTTACAGGCAATGGAAGAGGGGTTGTTAAAGACTTTTATTGAGGCAGGAGCCGTAGTTTCAACACCGACCTGTGGACCATGTCTGGGTGGACATATGGGTATCCTTGCGGCTGGAGAGAAGGCAGTGGCAACCACGAATCGTAACTTTGTAGGTCGTATGGGACATATTGATTCAGAGATTTATCTGGCTTCCCCGGCAGTAGCAGCAGCTTCTGCGGTGACCGGTAAGATTTCCTGTCCATGTGAGTTGGGACTATAGAAATATAATACTTGCCCGGACGGGCGAAGTGTCGTTTTAAGGTATGAGTAAGACAAAGAGTGCAAATAAGAAAGGGTCTTTCACAATTATTAGTATTAAGTATTGGGAATATACTTTAAATTTACAAAATACGAAATTTGAGGAAGAACCTGAGAAATAGATAATCAGTAAAATATTACGATTAAAATTATAAGAAAGGAAAAGCTATATTGATAACGTGGGATAGGATGGTCCGGGTTATTAGGTAGCAGACGATCAATTATGAAAGCACATGGAATTGTTCACAAATATGGAGATAACGTAGATACGGATGTTATTATTCCTGCAAGATATCTGAATTCGTCAGATCCGGCAGAACTTGCCAAAAATTGTATGGAGGACATTGATAAGGATTTTGTAAATCGTGTAAAGCCTGGAGATATTATGGTGGCAAACAAGAATTTTGGGTGTGGATCTTCCAGAGAGCATGCTCCAATTGCGATTAAAGCCAGTGGAATCAGTTGTGTGATTGCTGAGACTTTTGCAAGAATCTTTTATCGCAATGCAATCAACATTGGACTGCCGATTATCGAGTGCCCGGAAGCAGCTAAGGGAATTGAAGCCGGCGACGAGGTAGAAATCGATTTTGACAGTGGGATGATCTATAATAAGACAAAAGGAACAGAGTTCAAGGGTCAGGCATTTCCTCCATTTATGCAAGAAATCATTAAGGCTGAGGGCTTGGTTAATTATATTAACAATAAGTAAATGTTTGTGTGACTGTTCAGGTAGCATCTCGTATTAACTGCGAGATGCGTATGATAATCTATATTTAACGATGCGACAGGCATACTGGTATGTGCGTCAGCACTATGCCTGATGCCGTATCTGTTAAACTCTGCTGAATAGATACACGTTTGTTTCATTAATATTAGAATGTCCGGAAGGAGAATAAAATGAATTATAATTTAGCGGTAATCAAAGGTGACGGAATTGGTCCGGAAATTGTCACAGAGGCAATGAAGGTCTTGGACAAGGTTGGCGAGAAGTTTGGTCATACCTTTCAATATGACCAGTTATTGATGGGAGGATGTTCAATCGATGTACATGGGGTACCATTGACTGATGAAGCAGTAGAGCATGCAAAGAAGGCCGATGCTGTTTTGCTGGGATCGATCGGTGGCAACACCAGTACTTCACCATGGTATCAGTTAGAGCCGGCTTTACGACCGGAGGCAGGTCTTTTGAAGATTCGCAAAGAATTGGGATTGTTTGCAAATCTGAGACCGGCACTGTTATATCCGGAATTGAAGGGGGCATGTCCGTTAAAAGAGGAGATTGCGGATAAGGGCTTTGACATGATGATCATGCGGGAACTTACCGGCGGGCTTTATTTTGGAGAACGCAAAACGGTAGAGGAAAATGGTAAAAAGAAGGCCATAGACACACTGACTTATTCGGAAGATGAAATCAGAAGAATTGCAATCCGGGGATTTGATATTGCCATGAAGCGTCGCAAGAAAGTAACTTCTGTAGACAAGGCAAATGTATTGGATTCTTCCAGATTATGGAGAGCAGTTGTGAATGAAGTGGCTAAGGATTATCCGGAGGTTGAAGTAGAGCATATGCTGGTAGATAACTGTGCAATGCAGTTAGTGAAAGATCCGGCACAGTTTGATGTGATTTTGACGGAGAATATGTTTGGTGATATTCTTTCAGATGAAGCTTCTATGGTAACCGGTTCCATTGGTATGCTGGCATCAGCATCCTTGAATGAGACAAAGTTTGGTATGTATGAGCCAAGTGGTGGTTCTGCTCCGGATATTGCAGGACAGAATAAAGCCAATCCAATTGCAACAATCCTTTCAGCTGCAATGTTGCTCCGTTTCTCTCTTGATCTTGATAAAGAGGCAGATGCAATCGAAGCGGCTGTAAAACAGGTACTTGTTGATGGATACCGTACCTGTGATATTGTTTCAGAAGGAACACAATTGGTTAGCTGTTCAGAAATGGGTGATCTGATTGTTGAGCGGATCTAGTGCAACGTATCGCAAATAACTATGATCTGTAATGGTATAGTGAAAATAAAAGTTAGAAAAGGAGAACAATCATGAAGAGTGATAATGTAAAAGCAGGTATGCAGCAGGCACCACACCGGTCTTTATTTAATGCCCTTGGTATGACGGAAGAGGAGATGAAAAAACCGTTAGTCGGTATTGTCTGTTCTTATAATGAGATCGTTCCGGGACATATGAACCTGGACAAAATTGCGCAGGCAGTAAAATTGGGAGTAGCCATGGCGGGTGGTACACCGGTCATGTTCCCGGCAATCGCAGTATGTGATGGAATTGCAATGGGTCATATTGGAATGAAATATTCCCTGGTAACAAGAGATTTGATTGCGGATTCAACGGAGTGTATGGCAATCGCACATCAATTTGATGCATTAGTCATGATTCCGAACTGTGATAAGAATGTTCCGGGACTTCTTATGGCGGCTGCCAGAGTCAATGTTCCAACCGTATTCGTTTCAGGTGGTCCAATGCTTGCAGGACATGTGAAGGGGCATAAGACTTCGCTATCTTCCATGTTTGAGGCGGTTGGTTCTTATGCTGCCGGTACATTGTCAGAGGAAGATGTATATGAGTATGAATGTAAGACTTGTCCGACATGTGGTTCCTGTTCCGGTATGTATACTGCAAACTCTATGAACTGTCTGACAGAGGCATTGGGTATGGGTCTTCCGGGAAATGGAACTATTCCGGCTGTATATTCTGAAAGACTGAAACTTGCCAAACATGCAGGTATGGCTGTTATGGAGATGTATAAGAAGAATATTCGTCCGCGGGATATTATTACAAAAGAAGCAATTATGAATGCACTGACGGTAGATATGGCACTTGGCTGTTCCACAAACTCTATGCTTCATATTCCTGCTATTGCCCATGAAATCGGTTTTGATTTTGATATTTCTCTTGCTAATGATGTAAGTGAGAGAACACCAAACCTGTGCCATTTGGCACCGGCAGGGCCTACTTATATGGAAGATCTGAATGAAGCAGGCGGTGTGTATGCAGTGATCAATCAGTTAAAGAGTATTGGGTTGATCAATGAGAATTGTATGACTGTTACAGGCAAGACAATTGGTGAGGCAGTAGAAGGACATGTCAACAAGGATCCGGAGGTAATCCGTCCATTGGATAATCCGTATTCCAAGACAGGTGGACTTGCAGTATTAAAGGGCAATCTGGCACCGGATGGTTCTGTAGTCAAGCGTTCGGCTGTTGTTCCGGAGATGTTAAAGCATGAAGGACCGGCAAGAGTTTTTGATTGTGAAGAAGATGCGATTGCAGCAATCAAAGGTGGTAAAATCGTACCGGGTGATGTTGTGGTGATTCGTTACGAGGGACCAAAGGGGGGTCCGGGTATGCGCGAGATGCTGAATCCGACTTCTGCGATTGCCGGCATGGGTCTTGGTTCTTCTGTTGCTTTGATTACGGATGGTCGATTCTCTGGAGCGAGTCGTGGAGCTTCTATTGGACATGTGTCACCGGAAGCAGCAGTTGGCGGTCCGATTGCGTTTGTAGAAGAAGGAGATATCATTAAGATTGATATTAACAATTATAGCCTTGAATTAGATATTACAGAAGAAGAAATGGCAAGAAGAAAAGCAAACTGGACACCAAGAGAACCGAAAGTAACAACCGGTTATCTTGCTAGATATGCGAAGATGGTAACTTCTGGTAATCGAGGTGCAGTGTTAGAATTGTAGTTACTGTCTGGTGATGTTGTTATCTGCTTACATTTTGTAAGTAGTTAACCGGTGTGCTTATAACGTAAATTGTAGCAGTATCGGGCACATTGGAATGCGTAGCTGTGTTCGATGAGTAACAGTGAAGCCAATGGCAGAACAGATGCTCATATAGTAGCAAGGAGCAAAAAAAATAAATATACTCTTTACAAAACATATAGAAAAGATATATTATTGTAAAGAACTTTGAGAGAAATTTGATTACATTGATTAAGGAGATAGTATGATGAAACAGTTAACAGGTTCGGAAATTGTAATTGAATGTTTAAAAGAACAGGGTGTTGACACAGTATTCGGTTATCCGGGTGGTACTATATTGAATGTCTACGATGCTCTTTACAAACATCAGGACGAGATTACCCATGTGTTGACTTCCCATGAACAGGGGGCATCCCATGCAGCAGATGGATATGCCAGAGCAACCGGTAAAGTGGGTGTTTGTATGGCAACTTCAGGTCCTGGTGCTACGAATTTGGTTACTGGAATTGCAACTGCATATATGGATTCTATTCCGTTAGTTGCGATCACGGCAAATGTAGGAGTTTCTTTATTGGGTAAGGATTCTTTTCAGGAAGTAGATATTGCCGGTGTGGTTATGCCAATCACAAAGCATAGCTTTATTGTCAAGAATGTACATGAATTAGCAGATACCATTCGGCGTGCTTTTAAGATTGCAAAGTCCGGAAGACCGGGACCGGTTCTGGTGGATATTACAAAGGATGTGACCTCGAACCTTGCAGATTATGAATATAAAAAGCCGGAAGAGATTTTACCGGTCACTGATACAATCAAAGATTCGGATATTGAATCCGTTGTCAAATTGATTAATAAATCGAAAAAGCCATTTATTATGGTTGGTGGTGGTGCGGTTGCATCTGGGGCATATCAGGAACTCAGAGAGTTTGCAAAGTTATTGGATGCACCGGTTTGTGATACTTTGATGGGTAAGGGTGTGTTTGATGGCAACAATCCACATTATACCGGTATGATTGGCATGCATGGCACAAAGACATCGAACTTTGGTGTTACAGACTCTGATTTGCTGATTGTAGTAGGAGGGCGATTCTCTGACCGCGTAATTGGTAATGCAAAGAAATTTGCTAACAATGCAAAGATTGTACAGATTGATGTTGATCCTGCAGAAATC
>CAJOPP010000187.1 GCA_905236365.1 uncultured Lachnospiraceae bacterium | reverse complement strand
CTGTAACTTTTGATTTGCACCGGTGATATTCTTCTCTGTTTTGATAGTTCACAAATTCGTAAAATCATGTATAATAGGAGATAGTGAGCAGTGGTCTGCATTTTTAGAAAGGAAAAGAAAAATGATCAACATTGTACTGCATGAGCCGGAGATGCCGGCTAATACCGGAAATATTGGAAGAACCTGTGTCGCAACAGGAGCAAGATTACATTTGATAGAACCCCTTGGATTTCTGATCAATGATAAGATGATCAAGCGTTCGGGAATGGATTATTGGGATAAATTGGACGTGACTACATATGTTAGTTATGAGGAGTTCCTGGAGAAGAATCCGGGAGCGAAGATTTATATGGCAACTACGAAGTCAAAGCAGACTTATACGGATGTACAGTATGAGGAGGACTGCTATATTATGTTTGGAAAAGAGAGTGCAGGGATTCCGGAGGAAATCTTATTAGAGAATAAGAGTACCTGCGTGAGAATTCCGATGCTGGATGATATTCGTTCTCTGAATCTGTCGAACTCTGTGGCCATTGTGTTATATGAGGCATTACGACAGAATGGATTTCATAATTTTCAGATGGAGGGACAACTCCATCGATATGAGTGGTAATAAAGAGTTCAACAAACAGGGGACATCTGTCAAGAAAGACAGGGATTTCTATCTGTTCAACCCTGTTGAATAGATACAGGGATTTTTGATAGAGTATAATTAAGAGTTGAATGACAAGGTGAAAGATACTATGAATAAGCGAACATTACGAGTATTGGAATATTATAAAATTATTGAACAACTGACCGGTTTTGCAACCTGTCCGGCAGGAAAAAGAATGTGTGAACGTTTGAAACCATCGGTGGATCGTATTGAGATTGAAAAGAATCAGGAGGAAACGAGAGACGCGTTGGCTAGAGTGTATCAGCATGGCAGTCTTTCCTTTTCCGGTGTGTATCCTATTGGTGAGGCGATGAAACGGGCAGCCGTTGGAGCAACGCTGTCTATACCGGAACTTCTGGATGTGGCAAAACTTTTGAAAGTGGCAGAGAATGCCAGACAGTATGGGGAACAGGTGCAGGATAAGGATGATTCAGGGATGAACACGAGACAGGATTCCCTGACCGGATATTTTGAGAGTCTTATGCCGTTAGAACATCTGGCAAGGGAAATCAATCGTTGTATTCTTTCTGAAGATGAGATTGCTGATGATGCATCAGGGGCATTGAAGGATATCCGACGCAGTATCAAGGCAACGAACAGCAAGGTGCATGAAGTTTTGAATGGGATTGTTGCCAAGCAGACAAACCAGTCCATGTTGCAGGATTCTATTGTGACCATGCGAAACGGAAGGTATTGTATTCCTGTGAAATCCGAATATAAAGGGCAGTTTCCGGGAATGGTGCATGATCAGTCTGCTACAGGCTCTACTTTCTTCATTGAACCAATGGCAGTCGTGAACCTGAATAATGAGTTAAAAGAGCTTGCAGCCAGAGAAGATATGGAGATTGAGAAAATCCTTGCAAACTTAAGTGAGCAGGTGGCTCTTTCCAGAGAGAGTATTGAGATGGACGTAGAGATTTTGACGAAGCTTGATTTTATATTTGCAAAAGCTTCATTTGCCAAATCCTATGATGGTACAGAACCGGAATTCAATGATCAGGGAATAATAGAGATCAAACAGGGAAGACATCCTCTTTTAGAGAAGCATTCCGTTGTTCCGGTCGATATCCGGCTGGGGGATGATTTTACGATGCTGATCATTACGGGACCGAATACCGGTGGTAAGACCGTATCGTTAAAAACACTTGGGTTGTTTACGCTGATGGGACAGTCGGGGTTGCATATTCCGGCATTTCAAGGTTCAAAACTTGCGGTGTTTCGGGATGTATTTGCGGATATCGGGGATGAGCAGAGTATCGAGCAGAGTCTCAGTACCTTTTCGTCCCACATGACCAATATCGTATATATCATGAAACATGCATCGAAAGATACGCTGGTCTTATTTGATGAGTTGGGAGGCGGAACGGATCCGGTAGAAGGGTCCGCCTTGGCAATTGCGATACTGAATGATCTTCATAATCGGGATATCCGCTGTATGGCAACCACACATTATAGTGAACTGAAGACATTTGCCATGACAACAGATGGAATAGAAAATGCCTGCTGTGAATTTAATGTGGATACGTTAAGTCCGACTTATCACTTGCTGATCGGAATTCCCGGGAAATCCAATGCATTTGCCATAGCAAAAAAATTGGGACTTTCTGACAAGGTGATTGACAGCGCAAAGTCTCAGATTGACACCAGTACTATTGATATGGAGACCATTCTGGCGGATTTGGAAAAGTCAAAACGAACGATTGAGCAGGAACAGAAGGAGATTGCTGCGAACAAAGAAGAGATTCAGAAGCTGAAAGAACGTCTGGCATCCAAGAATGAACACATCGAACAGCGAAAGCAGGATATTTTGCGGAATGCAAGAGAAGAGGCAAGAGAGATTTTAGAGGAGGCAAAAGCATTTGCCGATGCTTCCATCCGGAAGTATAATAATTGGGAGAAAAAGCCGCAGACTGTCAGCAATAAAGAGTTAGAAAAAGAGCGAAGCGAGATCAGGGAAAAGTTAAATGCCGTCAACGGAAAATTGGAATATAAGGCACCGACTCGTAAATCAAAGCATAAGCCTACTGATTTTAAATTGGGTGATGCGGTGCATGTGATCAGTCTGAATCTGGATGGCACGGTTCGTTCCCTTCCGAATCAGAAGGGAGAAATCACGGTTCAGATGGGAATTTTACAAAGTACTGTGAAAATCAGTGATGTGGAGATCGTAGAGGAAGAGAAGAAGCAGACGAAACAGCAAAAGACCGCACAGTATCGGGCAGCAGTGAACAAATCAAAGACCATCAAACCGGAGATTAATTTGTTAGGAATGACAGTAGATGAAGCAATTATGGAGTTGGATAAGTATCTGGATGATGCCTGCCTTTCCCACTTGAACCAGGTACGGGTCGTACATGGAAAAGGTACGGGAGCACTGCGCAAGGGAGTTCATGAATATTTAAAACGACAATCTTATGTAAAATCATTCCGGCTTGGAGAATTTGGTGAAGGCGACTCCGGCGTCACAATCGTAGAGTTGTAAGAGTGTGCCGTTATCGTGATGCGACAAATGCAAAGTAGTGTATGAATAATCAGGAGGAATGTATGGATAAGAAGAGAATTTTGATTGTAGATGATGATGAAAATATTGCAGAACTGATTTCTTTGTATCTGATAAAAGAATGTTTTGATACAGAGATGGCAGCAAACGGAGAGGAAGCGATTGAAAAATTCAAAAGCTATCGTCCGCATTTGATTCTTTTGGATATTATGCTTCCTGGAATCGATGGGTATGATGTATGCAGAGAGATTCGTAAGAGCAGTAATGTTCCGATTATCATGTTATCTGCCAAAGGAGAAGTGTTTGACAAAGTGTTGGGACTTAAGATCGGAGCAGATGATTATATGGTAAAACCGTTTGACTCCAATGAATTAGTGGCAAGGGTGCAGGCAATCTTACGCCGCACAGGTAACGAGGAAGAGAATTACCATTCACCAGATTTGGAAGATCAGAGTGAATATGTAAAATATGATGGTCTGACTGTGAATCTTACGGGATATTCCGTTGTTTACAATGGAGAATCTGTGGAAATGCCGCCAAAGGAACTGGAACTTTTATATTATCTTGCCAGCAGACCAAATCAGGTGTTTACAAGAGAACAACTTCTGGATAAAATCTGGGGATATGATTATATGGGAGATACGCGGACAGTTGATGTTCATGTAAAGAGAATTCGCGAAAAAATAGGCGATGGGAAAAATTGGACCATTGCGACGGTTTGGGGAATTGGCTACAAATTTGAAGTGAAATAGATGAGGATAATAGAGTGAAACGTACATTTATGGATAACATGATCCTGATCATTATGGTATTGTTGATCGTTGTTTGTATTGGTCTTGCAAGTTATACTACTTACGGTACCCAGCGGGCTTTAATTCAGGAAAAACAGAATAATTTAATGAATGATGCTACACTGCTCTCAGAGCAGTCGATATTTTCTTATTTAAAGGGAACCATGACTCTGGAATACCTGCAGATGCAATTTGATGAATTTGAAGATACATTGAAAGCGAATGTGTGGTTTTTCTCTGAGGATGGAGACCTGATTATAGCTTCGAATGAACAGCAGTACAGTAATATTCCTAAAAATATTCGAAGTCTGGATAAGGAAATCAAATTGGATAAGGGCTTTACACAAACAGGAACTTTTTATGATATTTTCAATAATACGATGATCAGCATTGGGATTCCGATTTATAAAGATGATGAATTACGGGGATATTTGATTCTTCACACGGCATTGACGGAAGTGGAGAAGATTCAGAGTGATATGTTGGATGTTTTGTATATGCCATTTGTGGTCATGATGCTGCTGGTAGGGCTTGTCCTCGCTTACCTGTCAACAACAGTGATTCGACCGATTGCGAAGTTAAATAATGCTGCAAGAGAGTATGCGAAGGGCAATTTTGATATTAAAACCGGAGTAAAACGAAAGGATGAAATTGGAGAATTATCAGATTCACTGGAATATATGGCAATGGAACTGAGTAGGATGGAAGAATACCGTAGAAACTTTATTGCCAATATCTCCCATGATTTTCGCTCTCCGCTAACTTCAATCAAAGGATATCTGGAAGCGATGTTGGATGGTACGATTCCGGCAGAAAAATATGAGCGTTATCTTAATATTGTATTAAATGAGGCAGGACGTCTGACGAAACTGACAAGTGGTCTTTTGGAGTTGAATGAATTTGATAATCATGAATTGACATTAAAATGTCAAAACTTTGATATTGTGGATGTGATTCGGGAGACACGAAATACCGTAGAGGGGCAATGTGAGAGCAAACATATTGATCTGCGGCTTAAATGCCGTGCTGAAGATACGACAGTTTATGCGGATCGTATGAAGATTGGTCAGGTGATTAATAATCTGGTAGATAATGCCATCAAGTTCAGTCCGGAAAATAGCAAGATAACGATTACGGTAGATGAGAAAAATGATAAAATTTTTGTTTCGGTCAAAGATGAAGGTCCTGGAATTGAAAAGAGTAAGCAGAATAAAGTATGGGAACGATTTTACAAGACTGATGCGTCGAGGGGAAAAGATAAAAAGGGAACAGGATTGGGATTGGCAATTACAAAGGAAATTGTGAAAGCACATGGTGAGAACATCAATCTGATCAGTACGGAAGGAGTTGGAAGTGAATTCATTTTCTCCTTAGCGAAAGAAAAGAAACGAGATAGCAATCAGATAGGATAACCGTGTAGTTTGTCGCATCATAAAATATATATGAATAAAAAAAGGAGAGACAGGCAACTGTCAAAAAGAAGTATGAGATTTATTAAAGAGTTGAGAGAAGGAGATATGATTTCCTCCATTTATTTGTGTAAGGACAAGAGAACATTGCAGACGAAGGCTGGCAAGAACTATTATTCGATGCAACTGCATGATAAGACCGGTTCGATAGATGGAAAGGTTTGGGATCTGTCAAATGGGATTGGACATTTTGAATCCATGGATTACATACAGGTGGATGCACAGGTTATCAGTTTTCAGGGAGCATTGCAGTTGAATATTCGAAGAGTACGTAAAGCTTCGGAAGGGGAGTATGATCCGGTTGATTATATGCCATGTTCGAAACGGAATCTGGATGAGATGTATGATGAACTGGTTACGATGATTCATACAGTAAAAGAACCCCATATGCATCAGCTCCTGCAGATGGTATTTACCGATGATCCTGAGTTTGTAAAGAAGTTTAAGGTGCATTCGGCAGCAAAGACTATGCATCATAATTTTGCCGGAGGATTGTTGGAACATAGTCTTTCTGTTGCAAAGCTTTGTGATTTTTATGCAAAGAATTATCCGGTGATCAATCGCGATTTATTGATCACGGCGGCACTTTGTCATGATATTGGCAAGATGAATGAGATTTCTGCTTTTCCGGAAAATGATTATACGGATGAGGGACAGTTAATCGGTCATATTGTTACCGGAACCATTATGTTAGACGAGATGATAAAGAAAATTGACGGTTT
>CAJOPP010000186.1 GCA_905236365.1 uncultured Lachnospiraceae bacterium | reverse complement strand
TGCGTTTAAAGTTAAGCGAAATGCCTGAGACCTTAGCGAGGTACGAGCTTAGTTCGAAGGTATGCTTTAGCTCGTGCCCGAAATGGACAACATATAGCATATCCGGCAACGTCCGGCTTAAGTTAATGACATTGCGTCTGAACAGTAGCGGTAATTTTTTATTTTAGTGTTATATTTTCCTTTGGTATTTTCTTCCATTCTTTCCTGTGATAAAATCAAAGGTGGAATGGGCAAAATTTTTCTCGATGGAAATGCATAATTTTGAAGGGGTTGTATGCATTTACCAAATACTTTGAACATAGGAGGATACAATATGTTTAAGAAAAAAGGGCTGGCAATGATTCTTGTAACTACAATGGTATTTTCATTGTTTTCAGCAGGATGGACGACCAGAAAAACCAATGCTGCATCTTATAATGCAGAAACAGCAGGAAGAAGAGTTGTTGGATATTTACCATCATATCGTACATATGCAATCGATTCCATCGACTTTTCTGCTTTGACCCATTGCAATCTGTCATTTATGACATACTCCGGTGGAACTCTCTATCCGAATTTCTCTGCATGGGAAGTACAGAACATTGTCAACAAATGTCACTCGAACAATTGTAAAGCAATTATTGCAATCGGCGGATGGGGTGGCTTCCAAAATGACGGTGCTTTTACAACAGCTGCCAAAAGAACCGCTTTCATCAATCAGGTAATGAATTTTGTTAATACTTACAACCTTGATGGTGTTGATATTGACATTGAACTTGAGGACGCCGACATATGGAACAATTTTGATGCATTTGCATCTGAATTATCAGGAAGATTAAAGGCGAATGGTAAACTTCTCACCATGGCAGTCAGTCCATGGTTCACCAATGGTATTTCAAACAACACCTATCGCTATTTTGATTTTTTGAACTTAATGTCCTACGACTATAACCAAAGTGGGACTGCCGAAGTTGCACCATGGTCTCAGATTTATGACCTTGTTTCTTATTATGGCAGCAAAGGGATCAGCAATGACCGTCTGGTGATCGGAGTACCATTCTACGGATATGGCAGAAGTGGTGCCGTAACCTACGGTGAGATGATTTCACAAAATCCTGCAAATGCTTATCAGGATTATGCTAACGGTGTATACTACAACGGTCTGAATACCATTAGGCAAAAAGCAGAGTATAGCAAGTCTTATGGTGGAACCATGATCTGGGAAATTGCACAGGATTCCTTTGGACAGTATTCCCTTTTGAAGGCAATCAAAGAGGTGATGTCTTCTGGTACTGCAAATAATCCAACAGAAGCTCCAAAGAATGAAACACCTACCAATAACAACCCTTCTTCTTCCGCTTCCGGTGAAATCTATATTTACCGGGATAGGAACTATGGCGGCAGTTCAGCATCTTTGGGTATAGGTGATTTCAACCTTGCCGCTTTACAGGCAAAGGGCTTTAACAATGACGATCTTTCTTCTTTAAAGGTTCCTTTTGGTTACAAAGTAACATTATATGCAGACGATAATTTCAAGGGAACAACAAAAGTAATCACAAGCGATACTTCCTGGATTGGAGATGATTTCAACGATAAAACATCTTCCCTCAAAGTAGAAAGAGCAAAATACAGAATTGTCAGCAGACACAGCGGTCTATGCCTTGATGTCACCGCTGCAAATACCGCCAACGGTACAAATGTTCAGCAGTATACTCCAAACGGAACCGACGCTCAGGCCTGGTATATATCCTTTAATGCAGATGACTCAACATATGTTATTACGAGTGCATTAAACGGCAAAGCGATTGATGTAACAGGCTGGTCCACCGAGAATGGCGGCAACATCATCATGTGGGATAACAACAATACCAATAACCAAAGATGGTACATCACCAGTATTGATAACGGATATTCATTCTTCATCAATAAACATAGCAACAAAGCAATTGACGTAGCAGATTGGTCAACCGGAAATGGTGGTAATATTCATCAATGGGATTATTCTGCACAAGCAAACCAGCAGTGGAAATTTGAACTAATCAACTAATAAAATAAGCAATGATTTCCGAAACAAAAATGACCCTTTCATGGGCAGCCAATTGGCTGCCCATTTTTTTCGATTCTGTTATCTTGACAATATGCATCATCGTTCCCGTCTCAAATTGGCTGATACCATACTTGAATGCTTTTTCAATTACTTTTTCCCTTTTATGACTCTTTCTCCACCTTATCAGCGTCATATTGTATCTCTACTAATGTCAATCCACAAGCAGCAGCCTTGTGTCCTGCCTTCGTTCTGTCTTTTGCTTCTAATATCTCTTTCATCTGCTCCGGTGGTATCATTCCCATACCCACTTTTAACAAAGAGCCTACTATGATTCTCACCATATTGTATAAGAAGCCATTTCCATTTATTCGGATACGAACCAGATTCCCCTCTCGAAGCACCTTCACATAATAAATCGTACGAACTGTATTTTCCACATCATCCCTTGGTGTGCAGAAACTTTTAAAGTCATGCTCTCCTACCAGATAATCGGCCGCTTTTTGCATTTTTTCCTCATCCAAATGGTAATAGACAAAATGGGTATACAAACGCATCATCGGATCCGGAAACTGTGCATTATAAATCCGGTATTCATAGGTTTTTCGCGTATCGCAGTATCTCGGATGAAAATCCGATGCCACTTCCTCCGACTTCTGAATCCGAATATCATCCGGCAACAGATTATTGATTGCATAACTGATCTTTTCCGGCGGCATTGTCACATCCGCATCAAAAACTGCAACATTTCCCAAGGCATGAACTCCGGAATCCGTCCGACTGGCACCAATCACCGTAATCTCTTCGCCAAAGAATTTACTTAACGTTCTATTCAATACTTCTTCTACTGTAATTCCATTTTTCTGAATCTGCCAGCCGCAATAATTGGTGCCATCATATGCAACTGTAAGTTTAATTCGTTTCATTGTATTTCTCCTGGTTATATTCCTCTTTTCAAGCCTCAGAATTTTACTGCGAGTATGATCATTCCGACCAGATAAGCAAAAATCAATACATAGACAATATAATCTCCTCTCCGGTACTGCAACGGCTTCATTTTCGTTCTACCTTCTCCACCATGATAACATCTTGCATCCATTGCCAACGCTAACTCATTGCTCCGCCTGACGGCAGATACAAAAAGCGGTATCATAATCGGTATCAGTTTTTTTATTCGAACAAAAAGATTGCCTTCTTTAAAATCAATTCCTCTGGCCATTTGTGCTTTCATAATCTTATCCAATTCTTCGACCAAAATTGGCACAAAGCGAAGTGCAAGCGACATGATCATAGCAAATTCATGTACCGGCACATGTAGTTTTTTCATCCAGCCAAGCATCTTTTCCAACCCGTCAGTAAGTGAATTGGGAGTTGTCGTATATGTCATCATACTTGATCCAATAATCATAAATGTCAGACGCAATGCAAGGTAAATCGCGGAATATAACCCTGCCTCCGTGATTCGTATATACCACCATTCAAATAACACCTTCGTTCCCCTAACGGTAAAAAGTGTCATCACAGATGTGAACAAAATCAATATTGCCAAAGCCTTCAATCCTTTGAAAATAAATTTTATCGGTACATTTGATATCTTTATATAAGCTGCAAGTGTAACAAAAGCAGCCAAATATACGAACGGGTTTCTTGCTAAAAATAATGTAATCACATATATCAAAGTCACTACGATCTTCGTCCGCGGATCCAGACGATGAATGACAGAATCTGTATTATAATATTGTCCAATTGTTATATCTCTCACTATGTCATTCTCCCATCCTAAAGTAAGTATTTCGATTTATATTTCTTTCAACGTATCTATTCAGCAAAGCTGAACAAATACACACCAGGCATGAAGGTAATTTAACTTCCAGTTTGCCTGTCACATCGAACAATATACATTTTCGTACACATTTCACAGCTAATGCGAAATGCTACCTGAACAGTTATCTTTCAACTTCATAAGTTCTCCGCAAATATCAATCATTCGAAACCTTGTCACATCTACATCCAATCCAAAATCCTTTAAATCGTGAAGTAGCTGAATTCCAACCGGAACCGTAAGACCAATCTGTTTTAATTCTTCCATATGACCAAATACTTCCCAAACCGGGCCATCCATAATCTTCTTACCCTGTTCCATAACAACAATACGATCTGCATATTCTGCAACCTCTTCCATTGAATGAGAAACGATCACAATGGTAATTCCCCTTTGTTCCTGTAGTTCTTTCAACATTGTAAGTAATGCTTTTGCAGAAAACGGATCCAGACCTGCAGTCGGTTCATCCAATACGAGATACTCCGGCTGCATTGCCAGAATCCCTGCAATGGCAACCCTGCGCTTTTGACCACCGGATAACTGTAATGGTGATGTATCATAAATCGTATCAGGCAATCCTACAGCCGCAATCGCCTCATATGCACGTTTCTGAGCCTCTACCGTTGAGATATTCATATTCTTCGGTCCAAAGCAAACATCTTCCTCAACCGTCTCGGCAAATAATTGATGCTCCGGATACTGAAATACCAAACCGACCTTTTGTCGCAACTCTTTTAGCGAAAAATCCGAATCCGATATATCCTGTCCATTATAATATACCGTCCCGTCTGTTGGAAGAAACAGACCATTCAAATGCTGCATTAAGGTAGACTTTCCTGACCCGGTATGTCCAATGACAGCAAGAAATTCACCTTTACCGATACTAAGGCTGACATCCTTTAATGCCATCTTCTCATTTGCATATCCCTGATTATACCGATAACTTACATGATTAAGCAAAATCCCTTCTGCAGGATTACTGTTTG
>CAJOPP010000185.1 GCA_905236365.1 uncultured Lachnospiraceae bacterium | reverse complement strand
GAGGATGCGCAGGGATTTGCATATGAAATATGTCAGCATAGCTGACGCAAATCCCGCGCCAAGACTCGCGAGCGAGTCTTGAATATTTGGAAAGCGATTCATTGAGCAAAATAATAAGAAAGGAATAGATTATGGGAAGAAAATTCAATCTAAATGACTATGCAGCAAAAGCCAGGGAGATAGCAAGAGAAGGTGTAGTTTTATTAAAGAATGATGATCAGGTACTTCCACTAACTGGAAAGCACAATATCGCATTATTTGGTCGTACGCAGTTCAACTATTATAAAAGTGGTACCGGTTCCGGAGGTCTGGTCAATACCAGATATGTGACAGGTATTTATGAAGCCTTGGAATCTTATGAGGACTATACGATTAATCAGGAGCTTCGGAAGCAATATGAGGGGTGGGTGGAGACACATCCATTTGATGTTGGTCAAGGCTGGGCACAGGAGCCTTGGTTTCAGGAAGAGATGGAACTTACTGAGGAAGTTGTAGAGCGTGCGGCCAAAGAGTCGGATACAGCAGTGATTATCGTGGGTCGGACTGCAGGTGAGGACAAGGACAACAAGGCGGAAGCCGGAAGCTATCTGCTCACCGATGCAGAGTTTGATATGTTGAAGAAGGTCTGCAAATATTTTGAACGTACAATCGTATTGTTAAATGTGGGCAATGTGATTGATATGAAGTGGATACAGGATGTGAATCCATCTGCGGTTCTTTATGTATGGCAGGGTGGACAGGAAGGTGGCAATGGCGTATTGGACGTCTTGAATGGTACAGTTGCACCATCGGGAAGACTGACGGATACCATTGCCCGGGATGTGGAGGATTATCCTTCTGCTGCTTATCATGGAGATAAAGTTCGTAATTTTTATGTGGAAGATATTTATGTGGGCTATCGTTATTTTGAGACCTTTGCAAAGGAGAAGGTTCTATATCCGTTTGGATTTGGGCTGTCTTATACGACTTTTACACGTCAGCTTGTCAGGATGTCAGAAAAGGATGGTACATTTACATTTGAGATTAAGGTGTCAAATACCGGTGACTATGCAGGAAAGGACGCAGTTCTTCTGTTTGTGGAAGCTCCACAGGGTAAATTGGGAAAAGCAGTCCGGTCACTTTGTGGATTTGCAAAGACAGAGACCATAGAGCCGGGAGCAAGCGAAACGGTATCGATTGTTTTAGATCAATATATGATTGCTTCTTATGATGACAGTGGGTTGACTGGTAACAAGAGTTGTTATGTATTAGAGGCAGGCGAATATGGATTTTATTTGGGTGGAGATGTTCGTGAGGCAGCAAAAGTCAGCACCTGGAAGGCAGAGACATTGATTGTTGTTGAACGGTTACAGGAAGCAATGGCTCCGGTTATGCAATATGATAGAATGAGAGCAGATGTCGATGCAGATGGACAGCTTATGGTAGCTTACGAAGCGGCACCTCAGCGCACTGTGATACCGATGGATAGAAGAACTGCCAATCTGCCGGAGGAGATTCCATTTACCGGTGATCAGGGATATGTATTAAAGGATGTAAAAGAAGGCAAGATTACGGTGGAGCAGTTTGTAGCACAGCTTACAGATGAAGAATTGAGAATTATTGTTCGCGGAGAAGGAATGTCTCCTGCCGGTGTAACGGCTGGTGTTGCTGGTGCCTTTGGCGGAGTGACAGAATCTTTGCGGAACAAAGGAATTCCAAAGGCAGCTTGTTCAGATGGACCAAGTGGAATCCGGATGGATTGCGGCACTAAGGCATTTGCTATGCCAAACGGAACTTGCATTGCATGTTCTTTCAACGAACAATTATCAGAGGAATTATATGAGTATGAAGGTTTGGAGCTTCGCAAGAATCATATTGATACGTTGTTAGGACCGGGAATGAACATCCACCGCAATCCGTTGAATGGTAGAAATTTTGAGTATTTCTCGGAAGATCCGTTGGTAACCGGAAAGATGGCGACTGCCCAACTGAAAGGTATGAACAAATACGGGGTGACCGGAACGATTAAGCATTTTGCCTGCAACAATCAGGAATATATGCGTTCTGTGGTAGACAGTGTGGTATCGGAGAGGGCTTTGCGGGAGATTTATCTTCGTGGATATGAGATTGCTGTAAAGGAAGGTGATGCATTCCTGCTAATGACCAGTTACAATCGGATCAATAACATGCATGCTGCCAGCAACTATGATCTGCTTACCACTATCTTGAGAAATGAGTGGGGATATGACGGTACGGTAATGACAGACTGGTGGGCGCAGGGAAACGACGAGGGAGAGAAGAGTCTTTTGGCACATACTACAGCAATGGTACGGGCTCAGAATGATTTGTTTATGGTTATGACTGATGTTACGGATGAAGCAGCTCAGGACACTTCAAAGGAAGGGCTGGAAAAAGGAGAGATTGCGAGAGCAGAGTTTCAGCGCACCGCTATCAATATCTGCAATACTCTTTTACGGTTACCGGCTTTTATATTCTCATTAGGAGAAAAGACAGAACTGGATCTGGAATTAGAGGCACTTCAGGATGACGATGGAGGAGAGACAGATGAGATGCAAATCATCACAGAAAGTGATACGGAAGGTGTATTCCTCATTGATTCCATTGATACTTCGAAAGGGAAAGATAATCATTATCAGATTGAGTCCGGAGGTGGCGTGTTCCGGCTGGTATTAGAGTGTTGTGTAGAGGAAGGCAATGCATTGGCACAGATTCCGGTATCAATCTTTAAGGAGCATGCGTTAGTTAAGACGATTACGTTGACAGGTGCGGATACAGAATACAGAACAGAGATTATTGAGCTTGATCCGGTCATTGGTACAACGTTTTTCTTACGATTCTATTTTGGACAGGGTGGAATGAAAATTAAGTCTTGTCGGGTCGAAAGAGTAATGACAAATGAAGAGTTGACACAGAAAGTCAAAGAGCAGAGAGAGAATGGAATATCATTCTGATTTCCTGTTGTGTATCTGTTCAGCCTTGCTGAATAGATACATTGTTTTTTCAAAAAAGCCTGCAGACAGTAAATGCTGTCTGCAAGCTGAATG
>CAJOPP010000184.1 GCA_905236365.1 uncultured Lachnospiraceae bacterium | reverse complement strand
GATTTAAGATTACTGTTACTATATTTTTCTACAAACAAATATAGCAATGGAACTTTTCGCGTTTTGAAAATGTTCCGGAACTCTTTTATACAGCAGTGCAGTTCTCTAATATGGGGATATTTATCATAAATATATTTCTTATGCTCATCCGTTAATTCTATATTCATCCACATATGTCGGAACACTCCTTCACGTGTAACATAGTCTTTCTCTTTTCCAATGCTACCTGTTTTATATTTTAATTGCTCTGTCATTGTTCGGACATATGGCTGGGCTTCAAAGCATTTATTTTCCTTTTGTTCTATTTTACATAAATGTTCAAAAGCATTACTGATTGAGCCGGAATATCCTTTTTCATATATTCCTTTTACCGTTTTACTTTTACTCCATCCTGAATTTAAGCATTGAATAATAAAATCATAAAAAGGATCCAGTTTACTCTGTCGCATTCCGTACGTGCTCAACTCCTTAGGATCTCCTTCTCGATATTTAGCAATCGTGTTACGACCTATTCCCATTCTCTTTGCAATTTCACGGTAACTACAACCTTCTTTTAAAAACTTCTGTATTTGGCAAATCATTTGATAACGTTTTTCTGAAAAACCGGGACAGTTATCCACATTAGATTCGATTTTTTTTACACGGTTGTTCCGAATTGATGGACTTATTAACATGAGGAATGCTTATTGTTGCAGGAAGTTCATAATTTAAAGCCTTTTTTATTGCCTCCAACAGATTCTGATGCAGATGAAATCTGTCTGCCACCTGCATTGCATCAGGCAATTCTTCTGCTATTACTTTAGCATATGCACTTGCCCGATCACGAGTAACAACCTTGATATTTTTATTGTTCTGAAGCCATTCCCGGAGTGTATCTCCGTTTCTGCCATCTAATAATGTAACCGGTTCATGCGTATTTTCATTTACAATAATGGTTCCATATGTATGTCGTTTCTTGTATGCAAAATCATCTATGCCTATTACATCACTCACTTCCGTATTGGGCAGAGCCTCATATCTTTTTAAAAGTAATCTTATAACCGTATCCCCGCTGGTCTTAATTCCAAGTGTTCTACAAATACGGGCACAACCTTCACAACTGGTTTCTAATGCTAATGTACAGATAAAATCAGCACATCTTTCTGTCATACGGCTATAAGTATTAAGAAATCCATCAAAGGTTTCGGCCACTGATGTGACATCACATTCATCGTTGATACATTCATACTCATGGGAACAAATTTCAAGTTGGACACTTTTTCCAAGGACTGGCAAATCCTGTACCTTACGATTATAAGTACCATGATACTTATCTGTGAAACAATTACACTTTGGACACTTGCAGCTCTTGGATATCGATTTCATTCTTATTAGAATCTTATCCTTTTGTTAGTGAATATCTGTTATTTTCAAATCTGCTTCCGGATAAAATTTATCTAAACATAATGTACTATTTGATTCAGACATCTAAAACACTCCTAAATATTTTGATAAATTAATTATAATATATATCCAATAATATAGGAAGTCGAAAACGGATAATTGCGGAAGAACCCCTGACGCAAGAATATTCAGTCTGGATAAGGCTTTGTGTAAAGATATCTGCAGAGATGATCAGTATACTATTCAACGCCACGATACACGTACCTTACTCACAGTCAACGGGGCAATCATTTTTAATCATACTCTGTTCAAGAAGCGGGATGATGGAAGCTATCACTATCTGCTGGACGAGTGGATGGGACTGGATCCACATGAGAGACTAAGCTGTGCAGCTGAGGCAGAGGTTTTGAAAGAAGAAGTAAAGAGCAGTTACAGCAGGGCGTCCAAAGTGTTGGGAGAAGATGCGCACATCACCAAGACAGCGGTAATGAATAAGGTGCATGCCATTCAGACAGAGATCCCTTTTGAGAAGCCTGAGAAAAAGAAATGCGTTGAATATCTGTACATTGAAGCCGATGAAGACCATATCCATAAGAAGGATGCCGGAGATTGTGAGAAAAAGAAAAGCTGTATGATTGGGAAACTGTTGTACCTGTATGAGGGGAGCGAAGAGAAATACGGACGCAGGGAATTGAAACATGTATTTTACCTCGGCAGAATTTATGGCGGAAGCACAGAAAATCACCGCCTTTGGAGCCGTATGCAGAAATATATTGAGACGAACTACGAAACACGCTATTTGAAGACTGTATATATCAATGGTGATTGTGGCGCCTGGATCAAAGCCGGAGTGGATGATATC
>CAJOPP010000183.1 GCA_905236365.1 uncultured Lachnospiraceae bacterium | reverse complement strand
ATTTGTAACTGTTCAGGTAGCATTTCGCATTTACTGCGAGATGCGTACGAAAGAGTATATTTTACGATATGACAGGCATACAGGCATGTGTGTGAGCACCATGCCTGTTGCGTATCTATGAAGCATAGCTGAATAGATAAGATTATTGTTTTGGATTGGATATGTAGCTTGGAAAGTGACTATTGTGCAGAATCGATTTTTTATATTCAAAAAGGGGAAATGGAGCTGGCAAGCCAGCTCCAAAAATAGGGGAGGATAAAGTATTATCGAATTCTCCAGACGCATCCTTTATGAACGAGACGTCCAAAGAATCAGTTTCACTTTTTCAAAAAATGTCATATGGATTTTATAGGACATTCTTTGTTCTAAGTGATATTATCAGTATATCCAATATTGGATAATTTATACACTCACTTATAATTATTTTGTTATAGTTTATTTCTATTCTGATACAGAATTAACATCGTATGGTTAACCAAATTGTAACATCAACAGTTCTCACTTCAGTCGCCTGCACTTGTTGCGTGCGGCGTGCGTCTGAACGGTAACGACTTGTTACCATCATTTTTTCTCCATCATTATAACTACTTGAAAAAATTTATACAGTTTGCTATAATCTAGCTTGTTTGTACGTCATTGAATATGACGATCAATCAATTACTACAGTATTTATTGTAAAAGGATGGTAAAACACATGAGTTTATTAAGTGATTGGCGTAATTACGCATATGGATTGGATGACAGAACACCGGAAGGAAAGCAGTTCTGGCTGAATTATTTTGGAGTAGAGCAGGGAATTTATAAGAAATTATTGTCGAATCCAACAGAGGTAGTGACAGGAACTGTGAAAGAATTAGCTGAGAAGTATGGAACGACAATTCAGTTGATCACAGGTTTTCTGGATGGAATCAATGACAGTTTAAAGACTCCTAATAATATTGAAGAGATGGATGAGGATACACAGGTATCCTTAGATATTGATTTGGAACAGCTTTATATGAATATGGTGGAATGTGAGGCAGAATGGTTATATACATTAGAGGAGTGGAATGATCTTTTGACCGAAGAAAGAAGAAAAGAGCTTTATAAGATTCAGAAGAAATCTAAGACAGTTGTAAAACCTCCAAAAATCGGCAGAAATGATCCATGTCCTTGTGGGAGTGGTCGGAAATATAAGCAGTGTTGTGGCAAAAACTAGAGCTGTTTGTTTGCAAGCGGGGAATGGCAATGTTTGCAGGTTGATAGCTTTCGGAAGACATTAAGTTGGCAGATAGAAAAATAGAAGAGATAGAGGTCAGTATGAGTAAAGTAAGAACCAGATTTGCACCAAGTCCGACGGGAAGAATGCATGTGGGAAACTTAAGAACTGCATTGTATGCGTATTTGGTGGCGAAGCATGAGGATGGAGATTTTATCTTAAGAATAGAGGATACCGATCAGGAACGTTATGTTGAAGGAGCGGTAGACATTATTTATCGTACTATGGAAGGAACGGGGCTGATTCATGATGAAGGACCTGATAAAGATGGTGGTGTCGGTCCGTACATACAAAGTGAGCGTCAGGCCAAAGGTATTTATTTAGACTATGCAAAACAGTTGATCGACAAAGGGGAAGCATATTATTGTTTCTGTGATAAAGAACGATTGGATAATCTGAAAGAGGAAGTTGTGGATGGAAAGTCTATCCGAAAATATGACAAGCATTGTCTTCATTTGAGTAAAGAGGAAGTAGAGGAAAAGCTTGCTTCGGGAATTCCTTATGTCATCCGTCAGAATGTTCCTTTGGAAGGCGAAACCAGTTTTGAAGATGAACTTTATGGAACCATTACGGTACCGAATGCAGAGTTAGATGATATGATTCTGATCAAATCGGATGGGTATCCAACGTACAATTTTGCAAATGTTGTGGACGATCATTTGATGGGAATTACTCATGTGGTACGTGGACAGGAGTATTTATCTTCTTCACCAAAGTACAATCGTTTGTATCAGGCATTTGGATGGGATGTTCCATCGTATATTCATTGTCCGACGATTACAAATGAAGAGCATCAGAAGCTTTCAAAGAGAAGTGGACATTCTTCTTACGAAGATTTGTTAGAGCAAGGATTCTTGACAGAAGCGATTGTGAATTTTGTTGCACTTCTTGGATGGAGTCCGGAAGATAATCAGGAGATATTTACCTTAGAAGAGTTGGTAAAAGTATTTGATTATCATCATATCTCTAAGTCGCCTGCTGTATTTGATATGGTGAAGTTAAAATGGATGAACGGTGAATATATTAAAGAAATGGACTTTGACCGCTTTAAAGAGATGGCGCTTCCTTATGTGAAAGAAGTCATTACAAGAGATGTGAAGATAGATGCCATTTTAGAATTGGTCAAGACCCGAATTGAGGTATTTCCTGATATTAAGGAGCATATCGATTTCTTTGAGGATTTGCCGGATTATGATATTGCATTATATACCCATAAGAAGATGAAAACCAACAGTGAGAATTCTTTGGAGATTCTTCGCGAAGAATATGAGATTCTGAAGAAAGTAGAGGATTGGTCCATTGACAATCTTCATGATACTCTGATGCAGTATATTGCGGACAAGGGAATCAAGAACGGAACAGGACTATGGCCGATTCGTACAGCAGTATCCGGTAAGCAGATGACACCGGGAGGTGCCTTTGAAATTATGGATATTCTTGGCAAGGAGGAGTCTTTGCGAAGAGTAGAGATTGGTATTGCAAAGTTGGAGAAGGCTGGTGACGCCGGTCAATAATTCTTTGCTTAAAAAGAAAGGCAAACATATTGAAAAAATAGTAACAGTTCACCCTTCAGCCGTCTGCACTTGCTGCAGGCGGCGTACCAATAACGTAAATTATACCGGCATCGGGCAAATTGGGATGCGAAGTTGTACCCGATGTGTAACAGGTTACTGTTTACTGGTTAACGAGTGAACTGTTACAAAAAATAGGACTAATTGGAAGTTATAAGTTACAATTAGTCCTATTATGTTGTATAATAATTATTATAGCTTGGTTTGTATCTGTTCAGCCATGCAGAATAGATACAAAAATCAAAATAATATGTTGACATTCTCGTTTGCTTTCAGCGATGGGGAAAAGATATAACAAATTGGATTTATGAGAGGAAAATAAGATGCCAGATTTTAATGAAGGGCAGTTGGCTGCCATTCAGCATATTGATGGACCAATGATTGCCTTGGCCGGTCCGGGCTCCGGAAAGACAACTGCTATTGTACATCGAATTCGATATCTTATTAAAGAGGCAAAAATCAATCCTGCAAAGATACTGGTGATAACATTCACAAGAGCCAGTGCAAAGGAAATGGAGGAACGATTTTACAAACTGATGGAAGGAAAGAGATATCCTTGTACATTTGGGACATTCCACTCTGTATTCTTTTATATATTAAAGAAGGCGTATGGCTATCATTCAGGAAATATTCTTTTAGAAGATGAAAAATTTTCTATCGTTCGTGATATTATCCGTAAGAAACAATTGGAATATGAAGATGAAGAGGAACTGGTATCCAATGTGATACGTGAAATCGGGATGATGAAAGGTGATATGATCGAACTGGATCATTTCTATTCGACATGTTTGGGTGATGATATTTTTCGGCAGATATATCGGGAATATGAGGCAAAGGTGTCAGCAATAGGAAAACTGGATTTTGATGACATGATGGTTTATTGTTATGAATTGCTGAAAGAAAGAACGGACATTTTACAAATGCTACAACAACGATATACCTATATTTTGGTGGATGAGTTTCAGGACATCAATAAAATACAGTATGCAATTACCGGAATGTTGGCGGCACCTCAGAATAATCTGTTTATTGTGGGAGATGATGATCAGAGTATATATGGATTTCGTGGTGCCCGTCCGGAGATTATGCTGCATTTCAAGGAAGATTATCCTGATGCAGTCACGACTTTGTTGGATGTAAATTACCGATGTAATCGGAATATTACAGAAGGTGCCATTCGTTTGATCGCAAATAATCAGATTCGCTTTGAAAAAAAGATTGTGAGTGCAAAAGATTATGAAGAACCTATTCATTTACATCATATGAAAACATTGCAGGAAGAAAATAATCATGTGTTAAAGACAATTCAGGAATATAAGAAGAGCGGGATTCCATATTCAGAAATGGCTGTGATTTTGCGTACTAATGTTCAGTCCAGGACGATTGCACATAAGTTGATGGAGTTTAATGTGCCATTTCAGATTCGGGATCAGGTGCCATGTATCTATGATCACTTTACCGTAAAAAATATTTTGGATTATATTCGGGCTGCAATGGGAATACGAGACCGGGCAGTGTTTTTAAGGATTATGAATAAACCCAACCGTTACTTATCCAGGGAGTTACTGACAGAACCGGTGGTAAGCTTTGAGCAGCTTCGCACAATGGCAGAAGGAAAGGAATGGGCACTGGACAATATTGACCAGTTTGAGTATGAGTTAAAAATATTAGCGGGATTGAAACCGTTTGCAGCAGTAAATTTTATAAGAAAAGCAATCGGTTATGATGAATATCTGAGAGAATACGCCGAATACCGGCATCTGAATGTAGAGGATCTATATGGAATTCTGGATGAAGTGCAGGAAATGGCGAAACAGTATAAGACATTTACGGAATGGTTCGAAGGGATTGATCAGTATCGGATTGAATTTGAACAGCATATAAAGTCGAATTCTAAAGAAAATAAAGAAGGCGTTGTGATAACGACTATGCACAGTGCCAAGGGACTGGAATTTGATGCTGTCTTTATCTTAGAGGCGAATGAAGAGATGACACCATACAAAAAGGCTGTAAAACCGGAAGAAATTGAGGAAGAACGTAGAATGTTTTATGTGGCAATGACGCGGGCAAGAGAACATTTGCATATTTATGAAGTGAAGGAATATTATAATAAAGAGTTGGAACCATCCCGATTTCTTCTGGAAATTGCACAGACAATATAGTATTTCCCCGGACTTGTCCGATGTTACAGTCAGGTTGTTGACCGAACTGTTTGGAGTGTGGTATTGGTAAAGAACGGAACAGTATGTGCCTACCGGTCTGGTTGGTGCTGAATGTTTGCCGGCGTCAAACATTCAGCGTGGGTGAAGAAACAAAGGCAAGCAGATCGTGTAATATTGTTTTGCTGTTGAAAATCAGATTATCTATCTAATAGCCTTCGTAAATTGACGATTCCGGCACCCTGCATGTTATAGGGAAGATAGGGAACAGTATAAGCAGCCTCCATAAGGCGGATTTTGATCTGATCATTTGTAAGATATGGTTTTTCCTGTAAAAGAAGGGCACAGGCACCACTGATAAAGGGGACGGACATGGAAGTTCCGTTTTTTATACTGTAACCACCGCCTGGTTTGGTACTTAAAATATGGAAACCTGGTGCAACAAGCTCCGGTTTGGTGATATATGGTAAAAGGGGACCGGCAGAGGAAAAATGTTTTCCGTCATACGATCCGACGGTGATTACTTTTTTACAATTGCCGGGAGCGGTGATGGAGTCAGGATTCGGGCCGTTATTTCCGGCTGAACAGCAGACGATGATACCTGCTTCCCATAACTTTGTTACCCACAAATTCAGACGGTTTTTTTCTTTTTTTAATTCCGGATTGGTTCCGCCTACGGAGATATTTACAATTTGAATCTGATATTGTTCTTTATGCTCTAAGATCCATTTAATTCCTTCGATAAAAATATCAGTCGAACCGTTTCCGTTTTGGTCTAAGACCTTAAGACCGATGATATTACTTTCCGGAGCAACACCGATTCGGCAGGAAGATAGGATTCCGGTTACATGGGTACCGT
>CAJOPP010000182.1 GCA_905236365.1 uncultured Lachnospiraceae bacterium | reverse complement strand
CTCTAAAGTGCTGTTTTTTCCCTTTTCTTTTTCTGAAAAAATGGTAAGATGAATACTGTAAACAGTTAAAGCGAACATTTTTAATTCCCGGGAAAGGAAAACTTATGAACCGCGGAGGCTGGTTTTCTGGGAGCTATATTTGGAAAACAGTTTCTGCAAAGGAAATAGCAACGCATTTTTGATAGGAAGGGAGGGATATACAATGTCTATATATACAATGCCTAAATCATCAATAATGGCTGTTATAAGCGTATTTTTTATGTTTTTCACATTGCTTATCATGTGTAATGCAAAACTTGCATTGATCGTATCCGTTTTCGCATGGATTGGCAGTGCCGGTTATTCCTTTATTATACAAGTAAGAGAAAATAAGAGAAATAAAAGAAGTCATCAAAAGGAAAGAGATTTTTAACTGCAAAAGGAATAAAACGAAGGAGGGGCATTTATGGGTACTTTTTCAAAATTACACAGATTTCATGAGGCAGGTCAGGGCGCAAATGTGAAGAACATGGATCAGTTCGGAACTCCCGCCTACTCCCTGTACACCAGCACCAAGGTTTTCACCCTGCATCATCACATTGACATCACGGATGACAACAAGAATGTGGTTTATCAGGCGAGATCAAAATTCATCTCTCTGCACGATAAGACCGATCTCTACAATGCTTCCGGCGAGCATGTGGCTCACATTCAGCGCAAGCTCATTTCCCTGCACGAGAGACACTATATTACCATGGAGGACGGCCTGAGCTTTGAGCTTTCCAACGAATTATTCCACATTATCAAGGATGTGACAAATATTGTGGGACTCGGCTGGCAGCTTCGCGGCAACATTCTCGCCCTGAACTTTGAGCTCTACGACAAGGATGGAAGCATCATTGCAGTCATCGGTCAGAAAATGCTCTCCATCCATGACAAGTACTGCATCGACATCTACAAACCGGAATATGAGCAGATCATCATTGCGATCCTGGTGACACTTCAGCACATGATCCGCGACAGAGAAGCTGCTTCCAGCTCCAGCTCCTCCGGTAGCTCTTCCTCCGGAAACTAACATGCCAGCGGGTGAGCCCGTCGGCTCAGCCCTTATTATTTCCTTGCAAGCCTTCGGCTCGTCCTCCGCTTCACAGCGGATCACAAGCACAGCTTGCGACAACTTCAAAATTGCAGACAAGTCTGCGACACAGATGGTCTTTTTGACACATTTTGCGCAGATCGAAGGATGGTTCATAGAGACATAGCTTCATAATTGAATAACTATAAATTGCATGCAACGAAAAAGGACCCCAAGATGAATTGAGGTTCTTTTTTGATTTCTAATACTAATATATTATCAATTTCTTGACAATATATGCATAAATTATTAAAATATTGGTATAATTCAAGGAGATGACAACATGGAAAACTATGATCAGCTTCTGTTTGCGCCTTCCGACATTGCAAAAGAATTGGCCGGGCGTCTTAAAAGAATACGAAAAAGAAAAAAAATCACCCAAAGGCAGCTTGCTTCCCGGTGCAATGTGAGCTACGCCTCCCTTTGCCGTTTTGAACAGACTGGGCTTATTTCTCTTGAAGCATTCATTAAACTGACCATGGAACTTGGCGTGATCGGAGAGGTAAAGGAGCTTTTCACCCGTCCCGTCTACGCCAGCATAGAGGAGGTAATAAATGACTCGCACTAAAAAATTGGAAGTGCATTGTTATGGTGAACTGGTCGGATATCTGGCTGAAACCCCCGATCATATGATCGCATTTCAGTATGACGATGCGTGGATCAAGAACGGTTTTTCTATTAGTCCCCTGTCCCTTCCTCTTGGCAGTGGCGTCTTTGTTCCTCCTGAAAAGTGTCGTGACCGATTTAGAGGTCTGTTTGGCGTTTTTGCGGACAGTCTTCCCGACAGCTGGGGGGAGCTTTTGCTGGATCGCCACCTCGCAGCTATGGGGATTGGCAGGGGCGATGTGTCAACGCTCGATAGGCTGGCATTCGTCGGCAGGTCCGGCATGGGCGCACTCGAATATCATCCCGCAAAGGAAACAGACTTTCGCATGGAGACCGCGGGACTGGACTATGACCAGATTGCGAAGGAATGTGAAAAGATCTTGTCTTCGAAGACCTCCAACCAGCTGGATGTCCTCTATCAGCTAGGTGGATCCAGCGGAGGCACGAGGCCCAAGATACTCCTTGCCGAGAATGGCAGAGAATGGATCATAAAGTTTCCCGCAAGCAAGGATCCGGCAATTAGCGGAAAGCGGGAATATGACTATTCATTATGCGCCAAGGCCTGCGGCATCGTCATGACTGAAACAGCCCTCGTAAGATCCTCCGTCTGCGAAGGATACTTCAAGACGGAAAGATTTGACCGAAAGGCAGGGGAGAAGGTATTCAGCATTACATTCGCCGGCCTTCTCGAAGCGGATTTTCGCGCCCCATCTTGCGACTATGAAACCTACCAAAAGCTCGTCCGCATGCTGACGAAGGACAACTTTGCGGACAAGGAACAAATGTATCGCCTCACTTGCTTCAACTGCCTCACCCACAACAGGGACGATCACACGAAAAACTTCTCCTTCCTTTACACGAACGATCATGGCTGGAGACTTGCCCCAGCGTATGACCTGACTTATAGCGACACCTACTGGGGAGAGCAGACGACTTCAGTGAACGGCAAGGGAAAGGACATCTCAGACAGAGATTTCATAAAAACGGGCAGAGATGCAGGATTGTCAAAGGACTTCTGCGAAAAATGCCTAAAAGAAATAAAGGACAAGACGATGATCCTAGAACCCTATCTGGAAGGGAAAAATCTGGCGAAAGTCGGGAAAAT